>JAFTFP010000215.1 GCA_017449485.1 Lachnospiraceae bacterium | reverse complement strand
CTGATAACCGTATCCGGGATTCACGACCCGGCCTGTGGAAATCTGGAGCTTCACAGCCTCTGATACCCATTTTTCAGAAATCAGCTGGCGCCCCTGGAAACAGCCTGTGTTTAAGTACAGGAGCCCCAGTCTGGCGGCGTCCTCGGGCCGCAGGTACATGCCCCAGCCGCCCTTGGTAATGCCCGTCGGCGAGCTCTCCCAGAAGGCCTGACGGATGCCCAGCGGCTCAAACAGCCGCTCCTTCAGAAAATCATAGAGAGATTGGCCGGTCACCTTCGTGACAATCGCCGACAGCAGGAAGGTATTCATGCTGTTGTAGTTAAACTGAGTGCCCGGCGCAAACCGGACGGAGGACGAGAAAAAGCCTGACGTCCAGTCGTCTCCGGAAATCGCGCCCATTTCATTGAAGGCGATGCCGGAGCTCATGGTGAGCAGGTGCCGGATCGTCAGATCCCGAAGGCGCATGATGTGAATCGGATTCCGGATGCCGGAAAAGAAGCTCAGGACCTGATCATCCAGATGGATCTTTCCATCGTCGACAAGCAGTCCAATTGCCATTCCGGCAAAGCTCTTGCACATGGAATACGTCGCGTGCCAGATACCGGTCTGATAAGGGGCAAAAGCCGTCTCGCAGATGACTTTTCCGTGTCGCAGCAGCATGAACTGGTGCATATGAAGCGGGGACGCCTCTCCGAGCTCATGAAGGAGGTTTGCTGTCCACTCAGAGGAGATTCCCTGCTCTTCGGGCGTGCTGCGAGGCAGCGGTGTGCCCTCAGGGCAGTCCAGGTCAAAAGCCGGCTTCTGCGGCCGGTAGCTCACCTTTCCGATTTCACCGGTGCGCCGGCTGATGATGTCCAGAAACAGTTCCAGAAATGCTACATTACTTGAAAAATCCATCTTTATCCTTGCTTGCGGCTGGTCCTTTTCCCAGCCGTCTTTCTCCCTGCTCCGGCTGCGGTCGTATCATAACGGAATGGCTTCGGATAGCAGGCCTGTACTTCCCTGTAACGGCCCTGCAGATACGCTTTGTAATCCGCTTCCTTGATATTTCCGACCCGTCTGGAGACGAAACCGTTCAGCTTGGAGAGATATTCCTCCTCTGTCACTTCTCCCGCGGCGACCCGCGTCAGTCCCATTTCCCAGCTGGCGGTCAGCTTGGGATCCAGAAGCGGCCGGATGGAACAGTCGACCGTATCATAGATCATCTCTCCCAGCAGCGTCGGGGTCAGAATCTGTGTTTTCTTATTCAGATCCAGATAGCGGTTGCGCACCAGCTTCTTCAGAATCTCCGCCCGGGTGGCGCTCGTTCCGATTCCGCTTCCGCGGATCTGTTCCCGAAGCTCTTCCTCTTCGATAAACTGACCGGCATTTTCCATGGTCAGAATAATACTGCCGGAATTATATCGCTTCGGCGGCGTCGTCTCGCCTTCCTTGATCTGCAGCCCGAAAAGAGGAAGGCTCATCCCTTTTTTCAGTGTTTTCAGATAAGCATCCCTTGCAGCGTCCGCCTCCGCATTCTCACTGTTTTCATCGTTCCCGGAGGCGTGGAAGGAATAATCCATGACCTCGAGATATCCCTTGGAAAGAAGGGTCCGGGAAGTCGTCTGAAAGGTCTCAGTATGATCTGCACCGGCAGCCTCCACCACCAACTGCATTTTATCAAATACCGCCGCTGGATAAAAGACAGCGAGGAATCTTCTGACGATCAGCTCATAGACCTTGCGCACCGTCGGAGAACAGCTGTTTAAGGCCGTAAGACCCTGTCCTGTCGGAATAATGGCATAGTGGTCCGTGATGGCCTTGTCATTAGTATAACGGGTTCTTCCGATGGTCTTGTAGCTGCCGCTCTGTTCAATGGCGCGGACATATTCCCGATATTCGCCCAGCTGTCCGAGGCCTTTCAAGTTCTTCGTGATTTCCTTGGCGACAGCGCTGGACAGGACGCGGGCGTCCGTTCTCGGATAAGTTGTCAGCTTCTTTTCATATAACTCCTGTGCCGCCTGCAGCGTCTCGTCCGGGCTGATTTTGAAAAAGCGGGAGCAGTCGTTCTGCAGCTCTGCCAGATTATAGAGAAGCGGCGGATTCTTGGTTTCCTTCTTATGGGTGAGTGTGCGGATAACAGGATCCTTCTGACGACAGATCTCCTCCACATCCCGGATCAGCTCCTGTGCCAGCTCCTTCTTCAGAAAGCCATTATCCCGGTACAGCATGGGATGCATATAATAGCGGCTTTTTTCGCTGACCTGCCAGTCTGTTGTGAGGACACCGTCCGGGCCGAACTGGCCCTGGACTCTGTAAAACGGCGTTTTCACAAAGGCGCGGATCTCCCGCTCCCTGCGCACGATAATGCCGAGGACGCAGGTCATGACGCGGCCGACGGCGATGACGCACCGGTCGGTGTTCAGCGCGCTCTTAATGCCGTCCGCATACTTGAGTGTAAGCGCCCGGCTGAAATTGATGCCCATCAGATAATCTTCCTTGGCCCTCAGATAAGCTGCGGCACTTAAGGCATCGTACGCGTGCTCATCCTGGGCTTCCCGGATGCCGCGGCGTATTTCTTCTCTTGTCTGTGAATCAATCCAGACACGAAGCTCCTTCTTGCCGGTGACACCGGCCTGTCTTGCGACCAGGCGGTAGATATACTCACCCTCCCGTCCGGAGTCCGTGCAGACATAGATGGTCTCCACAGCCGGATCCGTCAGAATCTTTCTGACGATGCCGAACTGCTTTTTCACATCTTCAATGACTTCGTATTTGTATTCTTCGGGAATAAACGGCAGTGTGGATAAAGACCAGCGGCGATACTTCTCGTCATATTTTTCCGGGTAACACATAGTGACCAGGTGCCCGACGCACCAGGTCACTATTGTGTTTTCGGCTTCCAGAAAGCCGTCTTTTCTTGAGAAATTCAGATCCAGCGCCTGCGCAAACTGCTGCGCGACGCTCGGTTTTTCAGCGATAAAAACAACTTTGCCCAAAGAACCCTGACCTTCTTAATAGTTTTTAAGACTTGATGACTCCTTATTTTGCCGAGATATAACCCAGCGCCTTCAGGAGCTCAGCGCACTCCACCGCACCGCCTGCCGCGCCGCGGATGGTGTTGTGGGACAGACCGACAAACTTCCAGTCAAACATCGTATCCTCGCGAAGACGTCCGATCGATACGCCCATGCCGTTCTCATAATTGACATCAGCGAGAACCTGCGGCCGGTTGTCCTCCTCCATGTAGCGGATAAACTGAGACGGTGCACTGGGCAGACCCAGCTGCTGCGGAAGACCGGCAAAATTCGTCATCTTCTCAATCAGCTCTTCCTTGGATGCGCGCTTCTTCATCCGCACGAAGACTGCCGCGGTGTGGCCGTACAGAACCGGTACGCGGATGCACTGGCAGGTGATCAGCGGGCTCTTCGCAGGGACAATGACACCGTCCTCAATGTGGCCGAAGATCCGCAGCGGCTCCATCTCGCTCTTCTCTTCTTCGCCGCTGATAAACGGAATGATATTGTGCTCCATTTCCGGCCAGGAGGCAAAATTCTTGCCGGCGCCGGAGATCGCCTGATAGGTCGTGGCAACGACTTCATAGGGCTCATACTCAGCCCAGGAAGCCAGCACGGGCGTGTAGCTCTGGATGGAGCAGTTGGGCTTGACGGCGATGAAGCCGCGCTCGGTGCCCAGTCTCTTCTTCTGGAAGGCAATCACATCCGTGTGGGAAGGATTGATTTCCGGAATAATCATCGGAACATCCGGCGTCCAGCGGTGTGCGCTGTTGTTGGAGACAACCGGCGTCTCCGTCCTGGCATATTCTTCTTCAATCCGGCGGATTTCATCCTTGCTCATGTCCACGGCGCTGAAGCAGAAGTCCACGTTATCAGCAACCGCGTGCACATCCTCGACGCTCTTGACGACAATTTTCTTCGCTGCTTCCGGAATCGCCTTGTCATCCAGCTTCCAGCGGCCCTCGACGCATTCCTCATAGGTCTTGCCGGCGGATCTGGGACTGGCAGCAATCTCCGTCACTTCAAACCAGGGATGATTTTCCAGCAGAGAAATGAAACGCTGACCGACCATACCCGTTCCACCTAAGATACCGACACGCAATTTTTCCATCTTTTCTCCTCCTGCACTATAATTATTCTTCCGGATCATCTTCATCCGTATAAATAAACAGTTCTCTATACTCCGCCAGCTCTTCCTCGTCGTGTGCCATTTCCTGCTCCATGGCAGCTGCGCCGGGCGCGCCGGTTGTATTGCGGCGGTCTACGCAGTTTTTCATGGAAAGTGCTTCATATATATCCTGGTCAAAATCCGGCGAGAAGGCCTTCATTTCCTCCAGCGTCAGATCTTCGAGGCTGATATCCCGGCTGATGCATTCAACCACCATCCGGCCGATGATGCCATGGGCATCCCGGAACGGAACACCTCTGCCCACCAGATAGTCCGCTGCGTCGGTCGCATTGGTGAAGCCTCTGCGGGCGCTCTGCTCCATGACATCCTTCCGGAAATAAATGGTTTCCAACATTCCGGTAAACAGTTCCAGGCAGGTATTCGCGGTGTCCATGGCGTCAAAGGCACCTTCCTTGTCCTCCTGCATGTCCTTGTTATAAGCCAGCGGAAGGCCCTTCATCACGGTCAGCAGGGCCATCAGATCTCCATAGACACGGCCGGTCTTTCCGCGGACCAGCTCAGCAATATCCGGATTCTTCTTCTGCGGCATGATGCTGCTTCCGGTAGAAAAGGCATCATCCAGCTCAATGAAGCGGTATTCATTGGAATTCCACAGAATGATCTCCTCCGAGAATCTGGACAGGTGCATCATGATTACCGACAGATCAAACAGATATTCCAGCAGATAATCCCGGTCTGAGACAGAATCCATACTGTTGGCTGTCGGCCCGAAGAAGCCCAGCTGTTCTGCCGTGAAGCTGCGGTCCAGCGGATACGTCGTCCCGGCCAGCGCACCGGCTCCGAGAGGACATTCATTCATGCGGACCATGGCGTCTGCGATGCGGCCTGCGTCTCTGCCAAACATTTCAAAATAAGCGCCCAGATGATGCGCGAGCGTGACCGGCTGGGCCTTCTGGAGATGCGTAAAACCAGGCATGAAGGTCTGTGTATGCTCCTTCATCAGCTTCAGCAGAACCTCCATCAGATCTACGATCAGGCTCCCGGTTTCTTCCATCCGGCTGCGGGTATACAGGCGCATATCCAGCGCCACCTGGTCATTGCGGCTTCTTCCGGTATGCAGCTTCTTGCCGGTCTCTCCAATCCGATTAATCAGATTGGCCTCGACAAAGCTGTGAACATCCTCATAGGCATCGGTGACCGGCAGCTCTCCGCTTTCCGAGTCTTCCAGAATTCCATAAAGTCCTTCTACGATCAGGTCTGCTTCTTCCTGCGTCAGGACGCCGACCTTTCCAAGCATCTCAGCATGTGCGATGCTGCCGGCAATATCATCCGGCAGGAGGCGTATGTCAAAGCTGAGCGAGTCATTAAACGCCTTGACGCGCTGATCGGTTTCCTTCGTGAAACGGCCGCCCCAGAGCTGTGCCATAATATCCCTTCCTTTCAGCCTGCCGGCATTAAGCGCCGGCTCCGGCGGGAACTTTTCATGCAATTATATTCCTTCTGATGCCGCCTGTCATCCGCAGGAACGGCATTTTTTTAACAAAAAAAGCAGAATCCTTCAGGACTCCGCTTTCCGAAAGCCAACGACGAGACTCGAACTCGTGACCTACTGATTACGAATCAGTTGCGCTACCGACTGCGCTACGTTGGCAGACATCCGGCAGATCATCCGTCGGACGCAAATGCTATTATACTGAGTCTCTCCCCATATTTCAAGCGTTAATTTCGTGGATAAACAGGCCGGAAAGAAGCTTGGGCTCAAACCAGGTGGACTTGGGCGGCATCAACTTTCCGCTGTCCGCAACAGCAAATAATTCGCTGATGGAAGTCGGATACATGGCAAAAGCACAGACTGCATCCGCATGACAGCGCCGCTCGAGTTCGGTGAGGCCGCGGATTCCTCCGACAAAATCAATTCTCGGATCCGTGCGGGGATCTTCGATACCGAAGACCGGCTTTAAAACCGTGTTCTGCAGAACCGAGACATCCAGATCTCCTACCGGATCACCCGGATAAAGACGGCTGTCTGCCCGAAGAAGGTACCACTTTTCCTGCAGATAGAATCCGAACTCACCTTTCTTCTCAGGCGCAGCCGGGCCATCCTGTGCCGTCTCTTCCACGGAAAAGCCTGCAGCCCTGACGGCGCTTAAGACTTCTTCTCCGGTATGACCATTCAGATCCCGGAGCACGCGGTTATAGTCCAGGATCATCAGGTCTTTCTCAGGGAACAGCACTGCGAGAAAATAATTGAATTCCTCTTCTCCTGTGTAACCCGGATGTTCTGCTCTGCGCTTTTGCCCGACTTTTACGGCAGAAGCACAGCGGTGATGGCCGTCTGCGATATAAAGGTGCCCGGTCTGATCAAAGGCCTGCCGGATCAGTTCAATGTCTTCCTGATCACAGATCACAAACACTCTGTTGCGTACTTCTCCCTGTGAGATGAAATCACAGACCGGCGTACCTTTCCGGATCCTGTCCGTGAGTGCTTCGATCTCCGGCCGGCTGCGATAAGCCAGAAAGATGGGACCGGTCTGCGCGCCGCAGGTATCCACATGTCGGATCCGGTCGAGTTCCTTTTCTTCCCGGGTGTTTTCATGGCGCAGAATCACGCCGTTTAAATAATCATCAATGGATGCGCAGGCCACGATTCCGGTCTGCACACGGCCGCTTAAGGTCTGTTCATAGAGGTAGTAGTACGGCGCAGGATCCTGCAGGAAGGTTCCATTACTCATTTTCTCCCGCAGAAGCTCAGCTGCTTTTTCATAGACGCAGTCCGCGTAGGTGTCCACGCTGTCGGGGAACTGTGTCTCAGCCCGGTCTATGCTCAGAAAGGATTCCGGATTCTCCCGGACCATTTCCTTCGCTTCACGCCGGTTCATGACGTCATATGGAAGGGCTGCGATAACCGCTTCTTTTCCCGGTGCGGGCCTGTAGGCCTTGAAGGGACGTACTACTGCCATGGGTTTCTCCTTCGTCGTGTGCTCTGACTTATTTGATTACGCGCACCCTGTAGACACCGTCAATCGAGGAAAGGCCGCTGATTAATGCTTCATCTGCGGGGGTGTCCAGATCGATCAGTGTGTAGGCATGTTCCCCCTTCGACTTGTTGGCCATTGCGTGAATATTGGTCTCCGAGCTGCCGATCAGTGTCGTGAACTGGGTGATCATGTTTGCCTTATTCTGATGGAAAATGGCGATACGGCCAGCCTGCTCGCAGACGCCCATGGTGCAGTTCGGATAATTGACGCTGTTCGAAATATTGCCGTAGCGAAGGAAATCACGCAGTTCACGGACTGCCATCACTGCACAGTTGTCTTCCGACTCCTCAGTGGATGCGCCCAGATGCGGCGTTGTGATGCAGCCGCGGTGTCCTGCAACCGTCGGGTTCGGGAAATCCGAGACATAGCGCCGGATTTTGCCATCATCAATGGCCTGTACAACGGCCTTCTCGTCGACCAGAAGATCCCGGGCCATGTTGATGAGAATAACGCCCTTCTTCATCTTGGCAATCGCTTCGGCATTGATCATTTCCCGTGTGGATTCCAGCAGCGGAACATGTACGGTGATCACGTCGCAGTTTTCGTAGATGTCGTTGACATTTAATACATGTGTGATCTTGCGGGACAGGTTCCAGGCGGAATCAACCGTCACGTAGGGATCATAGCCGTACACATCCATACCGAGGCTGGAAGCGGCATTGGCAACCCGCACGCCGATGGCGCCCAGGCCGATGATGCCGAGCTTCTTGCCCTGAATT
>JAFTFP010000214.1 GCA_017449485.1 Lachnospiraceae bacterium | reverse complement strand
GGGGAAGATATGCTGTTTCTTCTGTCAGCGATTCGTCCGGAAATCCGGATCAGCATGTCCGGCGCCAGACTCTATTACTATTATTTCAATGAAGCCGGCGCGATGGAAAAGCCCTTCGTGCCGTCGTATTTTGACCAGATCCGGTGCTGGGAAAAGGCAGAGGAGGAGATCGGACGCCGATTCCCTGAATTATCCCGCAGGGAGGATGTGCGCGCGGCCATCGCGGCGCAGAAGGTCACCGGATCCATGCTGGTGATCGGAAAACTGAGCGGACTGCCGGCCAGCCAGAGAAATGACTACTCCGGTCAAATCAGCGAAATTCAGGGAAAAGTAAAGAAGAATCTTGCGATCCCGGGCTGCAGAGAGGCTCTGCCGGAAGGCTATGCCCTGAAGGCCGCCCTGTTCTGCCGGATGCCGGCGCTCTATCTGGGGTGGTACGGACGGCTGCGGCGCAGATTCAGATAAATTCAGATCGCAGAAAAATCAGATAAAGAATCAGGTAAAGAACATGTCCGATTTATTATTCTACATGCACGGCGGAAGCGGAAACCATGGGTGCGAAGCCATTGTTACAGGACTCCTTGACGGCGGCCGGCTGAAAGCTGCGAAGGAGGAGGTTATGCTTCTATCCATGCGCGCTGACGAGGACCGCAGATATCTGCCGCAGAATCTGTGCAGCATTGCGGAAGAAAAGCATGTCGAGGAAAACCGTCTTGTCCACACCCTGCTCTATGGGTATAAGAAAATAACCGGCGATGCCGGAACCTATCTCAGGTACCGTTACCGCCCGGCGTTCGAGGGCGGCAGAAGCTATTCCGCGGCCGTTTCCATCGGCGGTGACAATTACTGTTACCCGCTGATGGTGGATGAGCTGATGGCAGCCAATGCCGTGCTACACAAGAAAGGCATCCGCACAATACTGCTCGGGTGTTCCATTGAACCGGCGCTGCTGAAAAGTGCACCGGAGGGCGGCGCGCCTGATTCGGAGCGGGGCGGCCACACGAAAGAGGAACTGCTGCGGGATCTTTTCAGTTATCACACGATTTTAGCCCGGGAGAGTCTGACCTTTACGGCACTGAAAGCTGCACAGCAGAGCGCAGCGCTGCAGGGCCTGGAAGGCGCGGAAAAGGTGCGGATTCTGCTGACGCCGGATCCGGCATTCCTGATGGAGCCTGCTCCGGTCGAAGAGACCGTGTATCCGCCGCATTTTGCCCCGGGAAAGACCATTGGACTGAACTTAAGCCCGATGGCAGAGGATTATGAAGCCAATAAGGGATGTGTGCGGGAAAGCTTCCTTGCATTGATCCGGCATATACTGGAAACTTCGGAGGATGCGGTGGCACTGATCCCGCATGTTGTCTGGAAAAACAGCAATGACCTGACTGTGCTGCGGGAACTGTACGAGACGGCCCGCGCGCAGGCGGATGAGGCGGATCGGGACCGGATTCTTCTGGTGGAGGATCAGCCGGCCCGGGCACTCAAGCGCGTCATCTCCGGCTGCCGCCTGTTTATCGGTGCGCGGACCCATGCGACCATTGCAGCCTATTCTACAGGCGTCCCGACACTGGTGATCGGCTACTCCATCAAGGCCAAAGGCATCGCGAAGGATCTGTTCCAGGACGCAGTGATTCTGGGAGAGCCCTACCGGGAAGAGGACTATGTGCTGCCGGTACAGGAGCTGAATAATCCGCAGCAGCTGGTGTCAAAATATGACCGCCTGCGGAAGGGTGAGCCGGAACTTCGGGAATATCTCCGAAAAAAGCTTCCGGATTACATCCGGGAGGCTAAGAACAATCATCAGGTGATTCAGGAAGTATGGGCAGAGTAAAATCCGCTGAACGAAATATACTGTTCGGATATGTCGGCCAGATTGCCACGGCACTCATGGCCTTTATTCTGCGTACCGTTTTTATCCGTTATCTGAGCAGAGAGCTGCTGGGTGTCAACAGCCTGTATACAGACATCCTGACTGTTCTATCCATGGCGGAGCTGGGAATCGGGACTGCGTTGAATTTCAGCCTGTACGGGCCGGTCGCCCGGGGCGAGCAGGAACTGATCAAGTCCTATATGAAGATGTACCGGCGTGTCTACACATCCGTTGCGATGGTCATCGCTGCTGCCGGCCTGCTGCTGGTCCCGTTCCTGCCGGTGCTGGTCAGGGACCCGGGGCCGGTGACCGTGGATGAGCTGCGGATCTACTATCTGATTTTCCTGTTCAATACCGTTACATCTTACTTCGTCACCTACAAATACAGTCTGGTCAATGCGGAACAGAAGAACTACATCCAGACCAACATTCTCACCATCACTAAAATTGTCTCGAGCACCCTTCAGATTCTGGTCGTGGTTCTCACTAAGAACTTTCTGCTGTTTCTGCTGACGGATTCCGCCGTACAGCTGATCCAGAAGTTCCTGGCTAACCGCTATCTGAACAGACTGTACCCTTACCTGACAGAGAAGGATGTGAGACCGCTCACAAAGGAAGAGTCCGGTGAGGTCTGGAAGAAAGCCCGCGCGTTGATGCTGCATCGGATCGGAGATATTGCCCGTCTGCAGACGGATTCGATGATCATATCCTCCTTTATCAATGTGAGCCTGGCGGGTATTGTGAATACGAATGTGCTGGTAGTCACGACTGCGTCGAATTTTGTCAATATCATCTTCAACAACATCGTGTCCGGCTTCGGCAACCTGATTGCAACAGAGAGCAGAGAGCGGCAGTATGAGATGTTCGGCGTCTACCGGTTCCTTGCATCCTGGCTTTACGGCTACAGCGCCTGCGGTTTCTTCGTGCTGCTGACCCCGCTGGTGACACTGCTCTGGGGACCTGAGCTGACGCTGCCGGCCGCAGCTCTGTGGCTCTATCTGACGGATTATTATTTCAAGGGCGAGCGTATCGTTCTCACCAATTTCAAGACGGCTGCCGGCATCTTTGAGCAGGACCGCTATCTGGCCCTGTTTCAGGGCATTGTCAATCTCGTCCTGTCGATCGTGCTGGTACAGAAAATCGGTCTGGCGGGTATTTACGTGGGTACCGTGGTGTCCGGCCTGATCGCCAATATCACCAAGCCGTTTATCATTTACCACGTCTGCTTTGACCGGAAAGCCTGGGGATATTTCGCTGATTCGGCAAAATATCTCGCGGTGACCGCCATTGTGACAGCGGTAAGCTTCGGTGCAGGAACGATCCTGCGGCCGGAGGAGAGCCTGATCAGACTGCTTCTTATGGCGGTGCTGATTACGGTGCTGTTCTTCTCTGCGTTCTTCCTCCTTTTCGGAAAAACGAAGGAGTGCAGATATCTGCTTCAGCTGGTTCGCTCGAAGCTGCACAGAGAGTAAAAACAATATGTGTTCGGGAGCATTTGTGTCATGAAGAAAAACCAACAGACGAATTCCGCTGTTCCAGATCCGGTCACAGGCGCGGCCCTGGAAGCTGCGCGGGAGCTTGCGGATTCCAGACGGATCCGGATCGTACAGGAGATGAAGGATCTGGCCCGCCGTACGCTGGGCAGAAAGATTGCCGAGAAGGATCTGTTCTTCTGGCCATGCGGTATTCTGTGCCTTGGCCTTGCGGAAGACGGCAGCCCGGAGAGCATCAATGCAATCCGGGAGCATGTCAGTGCCTTTAAGAAAAACGGCGCAAAGCTGCTGTATCCGGACGATGCGCTGATGGGCGCGGCACTGATCCGGACGCAGGAGCAGCTGATCCGGTCCGGCGTATCAGAAGGTCAGGAGAGAGAGGGAATCCGGAAGGCATCTGAACTCTCCCCGATGGTGGATCTTGTCTATCGGATGGTCTCAGAGACGGACCGGGATGAGCTGGGGTCAATTCTGTATCGGCCCGGACGCGGACACACGGAAATACTTGCGGACGGCGCCGGCATGACTGCGCTGTTTCTGGCAAAATATGCCGAGAGCCGGTTCTTTTTCGATCCCGACAACAACGCTGAAGAAGAGGCGATGGCTGCGATGGAGCTTGCGATCACCCAGCTTTATAACTTCAGCTCCTTTGCAGAGGATGAGGAGAGCGGCCTGCTGTGGCACTGCTACGAGGCCAAACCTGACGGAGCGCTTGTGCGCAAAGGTCTGATCGGCTGGGGACGCGCCATGGGCTGGTATCTGATGGGATTGTCTGCGGTCGTCTGCGCCATGGACGCGCTGGGATTGAAGGAAGAGATAGAAGAAATAGAAGAAGCAGAAGAAACAGGAGCATCTGAGGGGACAGCGCAGAGCGGATCTGCCGCAGAGGATGAGCAGACTGAGTCGTTGACAGAGCTTCTGCAGAAGTATATGGAAACGGTGTTTTCTCATCAGAAGGAAGATGGTCTGTTTCCGTGGAGTCTGACGGACCTGACGCAGAAAAGCGGCGTTTTCTCCTCGGTCACTGCGGACGCACTGCGCGGCGCGCTGGCAGACAGAGAGCGCCGGGAGGAAGGAGAACCGTTGCAGGAGATCAGAACGGCAGCAGATCATCCGGCAGATACTTCTGCTTCTGCCATAATCGGCTGGGCGGCATGGAAGGCGATGCAGGCGGGACTGCTGGATAAAGAACGCTATGAAGCGCGTCTAGAGTGTCTGCGGGAAGGACTGCTGAAGCAGATCAGCCCGGAGGGCCTTGTGTCCGGTGCACTTGCCGAGTGCGACGGATTTGGCCTGCATCCGCAGAAATTCGGCAATTATCCCTGGGGGCAGGGTGCGGCACTGGCATTTCTGAAAAGCTTCGGGGCTGTCGGGAATCCTGAAACCTGACAGGTGACGGCAGAGCCATATTTTGCTACAATAATTAGTTGCAGGCATCAGCCTGT
>JAFTFP010000213.1 GCA_017449485.1 Lachnospiraceae bacterium | reverse complement strand
TGATGTCGAAGAAGTCTATACGATCGTCAGCACCATCCGGGAGGATTCCCTGCTCGGCCTGATCAGTGTGGAATCTCCTCTCGGGAAGGCCCTCCTCGGACATAAACCCGGTGACCGCCTTTCCGTTCAGGTCAATCCGCAGTTTTCTTATGAAGTCATTGTGCGGAAGGTTGAAGACGCCGACGAAGCCAACAATGCAGAACTGGCCAGGTATTAAACCTGGCCAGTTTTTTTCTCTTCTCTTCAGATTTTGCCCCGCTTTTTATTCTGCAGTCTGAATCAGCTTGTGCCAATCCTGCAGAGACCGGACGCTGACGTTCTCTGTGCCCTCCGCCTGAATCACCTGAATTCCTTCTGCTGCTGCGCGGGCTGCGGCGATCGTCGTGATGTACGGGATCTTATATTTCACTGCAGCCTTTCTTAAATACGAATCATCATGGACGCTGGTCTTGCCCGCAGGGGAATTCACGATCAGCTGAATCTTTCCATTGGTCATCAGATCCAGAATATTCGGTCTGCCCTCATAGAGCTTTTTCACCTTGGTCACCGGAATACCGGCCGCCGCAATCAGATCATGGGTGGTTCCTGTCGCAATAATATTGAAGCCTGCCTTATGGAAGCCTTCCGCGACCTCAACAACCTCGGGCTTATCCTGCCGGTTGACGGAAATCAGCACGGTTCCTTCCTGCGGGAGCATGGCCTGTGCGCCTTCCTCCGCCTTGTAGAAAGCTTCGCCCGGCGTATCGGCAAGACCCAGAACCTCACCGGTGGAACGCATTTCCGGTCCAAGTACCGGATCGACTTCCTGGAACATGTTGAACGGGAATACCGCTTCCTTTACGCCATAGTAAGGAATGTTCCGCTCCTTCAGCGCCGGCACCGGCGAAGGACGTCCGGTCAGCTCCGAGGTGATAATTTCTGTGGCCAGCGGCACCATCCGGATTCCGCAGACCTTGGAAACCAGCGGAACGGTCCGGGAAGCGCGCGGATTCGCTTCGAGAACGAATACCTTGCCATCTTCAATGGCATACTGCATATTCATCAGACCGACGACATGCATCTCCTCTGCGATCTTCCTCGTATATTCCTTGATCGTATTCAGATTATCTTCCGGAATATGCTTGGAGGGCAGGATGCAGGCACTGTCACCGGAGTGAATGCCCGCCAGCTCGATGTGTTCCATGACTGCCGGCACGTATGCATGTGTTCCGTCGGAGATCGCGTCTGCCTCACACTCCATGGCGTGATGCAGGAAGCGGTCGATCAGAATCGGACGATCCGGTGTGACACCGACTGCAGCCTTCATATAGTCTGCCATCGCTTCGTCATCATAAACCACTTCCATGCCGCGGCCGCCCAGAACGTACGAAGGACGGACCATGACCGGATAACCGATTCTGCCGGCGATTTCAATGGCTTCCTCAACCGTGGTGGCCATGCCCGATTCAGGCATCGGAATGCCCAGCTTGTCCATGACCATGCGGAACTGATCGCGGTCCTCCGCCAGGTCAATGACTGCAGGCGATGTGCCCAGGATTCGGACGCCGTTCTTCTCCAGCTCAGATGCGAGATTCAGCGGTGTCTGACCGCCGAACTGTGCGATGACGCCGACCGGCTTTTCTTTTCTGTAGATCGAAAGGACATCTTCCAGTGTCAGCGGCTCAAAATACAGCTTGTCGGAAGTGTCATAGTCCGTGGAGACCGTCTCAGGGTTGCAGTTGACAATAATGGTCTTGAACCCGAGCTTCTTCAGGGACTGGGCTGCATGCACGCAGCAGTAGTCGAACTCAATGCCCTGGCCGATCCGGTTCGGGCCGCCGCCCAGAATCATAATGCTGGGCTTCTCCTGTGTCTGCGGCTCCTCCGCTTTATCTGCTATATTGTAACTGGAATAATAATATGCGCTGTCTTCCGTGCCGGATACATGTACTGCATCCCAGCTCTCTGTGCAGCCAAGCTCTTCCCTGCGCGCCCGCACAGCATCTTCCTGAATGCCCAGAATCTGTGCCAGGTACTGATCTGAGAAGCCGTCCTGCTTGGCCTGAATCAGTGCGTCGTCCGCCGGGATCTTGCCGGCATAGGCGCTGACCAGCGCTTCTTCCTCTTCCACCAGTTCTTTCATCTGCTCGATGAAATAGCGCTTTACATGGGTCAGTTCATAAAGCTCATCGATGCTCATGCCCTTGCGCAGAGCCTCATACATCAGGAAATGGCGCTCACTGTTGGGGGTGGCCAGCTTTTGCCTGAGCTCGTCTGCAGACAGTCTGTCATATCCGTTGACATGTCCGAGTCCCGCCCGGCCTTTTTCCAGCGAGCGGATGGCCTTCTGGAAAGCTTCCTTATAGTTCTTGCCGATGCTCATGACTTCGCCGACTGCGCGCATCTGCGTGCCGAGGCGGTCTTCGACACCCTTGAACTTCTCAAATGCCCAGCGGGCGAATTTCACGACGACATAGTCACCGTCCGGTACATACTTGTCCAGTGTCCCGTACTTTCCGCAGGGCAGTTCCTTCAGGGTCAGACCGGAAGCCAGCTTGGCGGAAACCAGTGCGATCGGGAAGCCGGTCGCCTTGGAGGCCAGCGCGGATGAGCGCGAAGTCCGGGGATTGATCTCAATAACGATGATGCGGTCTGTCTTCGGGTCGTGGGCAAACTGAACGTTGGTTCCGCCGATGACGCCGATGTGCTCGACAATTTTATACGCCTGCTCCTGAAGACGCTTCTGAACTTCTTCGGAGATGGTCAGCATCGGCGCGGTGCAGAAGCTGTCGCCGGTGTGTACGCCCATCGGATCCACGTTTTCGATGAAGCAGACAGTAATAATGTTGTTGTCCTTGTCCCGGACCACTTCGAGCTCCAGCTCTTCCCAGCCCATCACGGATTCTTCTACGAGAACCTGGTGAACCAGCGATGCCTGCAGACCTCTCGCACAGACGGTTTTCAGCTCTTCCTTGTTGTAGACCAGGCCGCCGCCGGCGCCGCCCATCGTGTAGGCAGGACGAAGCACGACCGGATAGCCCAGCCGGTCCGCGATCTCCAGCGCGTGGTCTACGCTGTAGGAAACCTCGCTGCGGGCCATCTCGATGCCGAGGCTCTCCATGGTTTTCTTAAATTCTACCCGGTCCTCGCCGCGTTCAATCGCATCAACCTGAACGCCGATGACTTTGACATTGTACTTGTCCAGCACGCCCGCTTTGTAGAGCTCAGCGCATAAATTAAGACCGGACTGCCCGCCTAAATTAGGCAATAGAGCGTCCGGCTTTTCCTTTGCAATAATCTGTTCCAATCTCGAAAGATTCAGCGGCTCAATATATGTCACGTCCGCCATTTCCGGGTCCGTCATGATGGTCGCCGGATTCGAATTCACAAGAACGATCTCATAACCCAGGGAGCGTAACGCCTTACACGCCTGAGTACCCGAGTAGTCGAACTCGCAAGCCTGTCCGATCACAATAGGACCGGATCCGATAATCAGTACCTTATGGATGTCTGTTCTGGCTGGCATGTGCAGATCCTCCTTTCTGCCGACCGATATTCCGCAGACAGGACCACCTTCCTGCCATCCCGGAAATATCTTCCACATTATATAAGAAGAGCCGGTCCATGGCAAATCCTTTTTTGTCATGCACCGGCTCCGGCGTCTTATTATTTAATATATTTATCTTTCAACTCCAGCACGCGGGCTCTTGTCAGCTCCGCCGCTTTCTGATTCATGATCATAGGCTGTATGCTGCCTCCTTCGTAAGGGGCGCCTGCTTCCTTGACCGCTGCTTCCTTGGAATCGATCCATGCCCGTTCCTCTGCGGTCAATCGCTCCATCTCTTCCGCGCTCAGCGTACTCTTCAGATAAGACCACAGCTGATTCAGCTGATTATCCCACAGTTCATACAGATCCTGTGTCTTGAAATTATAATCCATCTGCGACATTTCTTCTGTTTCCAGCTCATGCTGAATCTGGTCAGCCTGCTCCTGCGCAGCAGCAATGCCTGCCAGGATTTCTTCGGAAGACACGGCAGAAGTGGTCTGTGCGCCTGCATCAGCATTCGGATAGCTGCTGAAGCCGGCCTCCCCGGAAGGATTATAAATTCCATAAAAAGGAAGCTTGGTATCGTCATTGAGTCCCATCCGGACCCAGTTGATATAGTCCTCCGGCAGGCGCTTCAGATCAATTCCCTGCTCGTATATATACAGGTCTGTCGCGCGATCCAGCCCATACGCGCTGGTATAGCAGTGACGGATATCATCCTTGATCTCTGTCGTGTCCGGCTGCTGGACATAATAGATTTCCTTGATGGTTGTCTTATAAATGCCATCTTCAACGTAGACCGGCTCTGTGAAAGATCCATTGAAATCACATTCGTAAACCGTACCATTCGGATAGTTCTCACCGGAATCGCCCATGTCAGAGTCCATATAATTTCCGTTAAACAGACCCTCTTCATTAATGTTCAGAACCGTACGCCAGCCGCCTGCGCCAGAGCTGAAATAAAACTCTCTTCCCGCAAGGGAGGCAAAAAGATTCTGTGACATCTGTTCCTGGGACAGATTCTGTGTCTGGTTCTCAGCAGCCTGCGTACCAGTCTGTTGCTGCACATTGTCCGATGCCGGCGCTTCCTGAGAAGCTGTCTGTGCGGCCTCCCCGGACTGCGCCTGTTCTTCAACCGGAATCGGCTCCAGAACAGAAACCGGCTCTTCTTCCTTCTTACCGCATCCCGCTGCGGCGATTACACCGGTAAGTAACATTGCTGTTATTGTCAAAATCTGTTTCTTTTTCATTTATTATTCCTTCTCATATACATTTATGATCAGATGTAACCTGCGGGTTTTTCTAATCATATTACGAAATGGTTGTCTTGAACAGTATCTGCCTCAG
>JAFTFP010000212.1 GCA_017449485.1 Lachnospiraceae bacterium | reverse complement strand
ATGCGCTCTTCCTCTCCCTCCAGAACAGGCGGATCACCGTTCGCGCTGTGGAAAAACTGGTGAAGAAGTACGCCCAGCTTGTTACGAGCCTTAAAAAGATCACGCCGCACAAACTCAGAAGTACCTTCGGCACATCTCTCTATCGGGAAACCGGCGATATTTATCTGGTCGCAGATGTGCTGGGCCACAAGGATGTAAATACCACCCGTCGTCATTATGCTGCAATTGAGGAAGACCGGCGCAAGGAAGCGGCAACTTATGTTAACCTGCGGCGGAATGACCACAATGGAACCGAAAAAAACACCCCGGATAACAATTCATAAAAATGATTCAGGAATGCCTTGACGTTTACCGATCCAGGCACAACGAAGTGACAGTTAAGAAAGGATGTGGCGCTATGAACAGAAAACTTTATACTCTTCTCTTTTCATTATTTGCTGTCCTGCTCCTTGGCGCAGTAGTTTTCAGGCCGCTCAGTGTCCGGGCGGACGAAGTGGGTGAAGCCTTCGACTGGGACGGCGGAGATGGCGATCTCTATTCCCCTGAGAACGGCACTGATACCGACAGCGCGGATCCGGGAATGCAGGCCTATGCATACATCTCTGTGTATGCGCATGATGATGTGATCCGTCCCGGCGGCCAGACTGCAGTCGATGCAACCGTCTATTCCAACAGCACGGGGTCAATGGAGATTCGCTGGAGCTCCAATGATTCCGGCGTTGCCACCGTACAGGGCAATGGTCATACCGCTTATGTAACGGGTGTTTCCAACGGCACAGCCTTTATTACCGCGTATCTGTATATCGACGGGAACCAGGTCGATTCGGATACAGTCAAAATCACTGTCAGGACACCGGAGCCGGTTCGCATCCCTGTTACCGGCGTGATTGTCCACCCCTCTTCCCTGAGCCTTGGTGTCGGCGAAATGCAGAAGATTGTTGCAGATATTCAGCCCAATACCGCCACCAATACCCGCGTGACCTGGACCTCTACCAATTCCGCGATTGCAAAGGTCGATCCGGATGGTCTGGTGCACGGCATCAATCCGGGTGTCGCTACACTTACGGTTAGAACAGACGACAACGGCTTTACCGCTCAGGTCGCTGTTACAGTCGGCGGAGGCGGCGGAAACGGCGGAATTGCTGTGCAGAGTGTCTGGGTAACGCCCACCACGGCCACCCTTGCCATCAATCAGTATTTCTATATTACGCCGAATATCCAGCCTGCCAATGCACAGAACAAATCTGTCACGTATGTAAGCAGCAATCCGGCTGTTGCCGTGGTCGCACCGGACGGAAAAGTCACTGGTGTCGGACCTGGCCAGGCGGTCATCAACTGTATCACCAACGATGGACATAAGGTAGATGGAACGACTGTCACTGTCGGAACATCCGTTGCGCCGGCTGTTCCCGCTCCCGCGGCCCCTGCAGCTCCTGCAGCAGGCCCCATCGTAGCCACAGAAACCCGCAGTCCGCTGCTGTGCTATCAGACGGTACAGGCGATTCTGGGTGCCACACCGAATGCGACAGTAGTGGTCCCGGCGCTGCAGCCCATGGCTTATGATGTGAATGTCGCCGCGGCACTGAACATGCGTCCGGATATCACGCTGGCTGCCACCTTCCCGTATCAGGGACACCAGTTCCGGATGACGCTGCCGAAGGGATATCCGCTTGCCGCACAGTGCGATAAGACCGGCTATGTCGAGTGGCTTCAGCTGTGTGCTCTGAATAACGGCGTACAGGTGATCATGCTGAATTGAGAATCTGTTTCAGATACAGATTCAGATCCCCTTCGGCATTCATCAAGTATATGAAAAATTTAAAAGCTCCGCACCTGTTTGCAGATGCGGAGTTTTTTGCAGATATTTCAAGAGAATCTCTTCTATTATCTGGCCTGTCTGCCGAATACTACAGCCAGATACCGGAAGCCGGCATATCCATTCTCATCTTTTAAGGTCAGTCTGTCTTGTCGGGAGCATGGTAAGCAGATGTTATTCCCAGGCCAGCCAGCCTGCTGAAGTGACCAGAAAACACAGCGCGATCAGCGCAGCGCACATAATACAAGGTTTTCTGATGTCTTCTTTCATCTTCTGTACCCCCGGGACTTGGAACAACCACTGATCCGAGTACAACTAAACTATATTTTCAGCAGGCTCCTGTCCGGAGACTTTGGTGCCGGAATCCAGTGAAGAGGTAATAAAGGCATTGGAGCCAACCGTTGTGCCCTCTCCGATCACCGTATCGCCGCCCAGAATGGACGCGCCGGAGTAGATCGTGACATTGTCCTCAATCGTAGGATGACGCTTCTTTCCGCGCAGATTCTGCCCGCCCTTTGTGGAAAGCGCACCGATGGTCACGCCCTGATAGATCTTGACGTGTTCGCCGATGATCGAGGTCTCACCAATAACAATGCCGGTTCCGTGATCGATCATCAGATATTTTCCAAGGGTTGCACCGGGATGGATATCAATTCCGGTGAGGCTGTGCGCATATTCTGTCATGATGCGCGGGATCATGGGAACCTGAAGCAGATACAGCTCGTGCGCGATCCGGTTGATGGAAGTCGCAAACAAACCCGGATACGAAAGAACGATTTCCTCCGTGTTGAAGGCAGCCGGGTCGCCGTCGAAAGTCGCCTGAATATCTGTATCAATGTACTCCCGCATCTTCGGAATCCGGTGAAAGAACTCGATGGCAACACACTCCGCCCGGGCTTTTACGATCTCTTCATCGACATCCTGATATACATCGCTGTAGCGCAGCGCAATCGTAATCTGTTTCTCCAGGTTGTAAAGCACATCCTCGATGAGCACAGAAATCCGGTTGTCGTAATTGTAGCTGCGATAGATCCGGTCACGATAATAGCCCGGAAACAGAATCTGCATCAGCTTCGTGACGATATCGACAATCATATCCTTGTCAGGCTGCTTGAAGACATCTGTCTTGTCGATCGCTCTGCCCTTCTGGTAATCCCGCAGGATCTCCGCTGTGATCTCCTTGATTCTCGCGTTTTTGATCTCTTCCATTCCCATAATTCTAAGCTACCTGTCTTACTCCCGTCTTGCCAGCTCTTCAGTGATATCTTCCCAGGTCAGTCCCTTTTCCACCATCAGGACCATCATATGATACAGATAATCTGCCATCTCATAGACCGTCTCCGTCGGATTCGGATTCTTGGCGGCAATAACAGTCTCTGTGGCCTCTTCTCCGAGCTTTTTCAGAATTTTGTCTATGCCCTTGTCAAACAGATAATTGGTGTAGGAGCCCTCCTTCGGATGGCGCTTGCGGTCGGCAATGACCTCGTAGACCTGCTGAAGAACCTTCTGCGGATTATTCCGCACGCCGGCCTGATCCGGCAGATCTTCCTGGAAGAAGCAGGAGTGATGTCCGGTGTGGCAGGCAGCGCCCACCTGATCCACGCGCGCCAGCAGCGTGTCCATGTCGCAGTCTCCGTACAGAGAACGCACATACTGGAAATGCCCGCTGGTCTCTCCCTTCACCCAGAGCTGCTGTCTGCTCCGGGAGAAATAGGTCATTCTTCCGGTGCGGATCGTCGTCTCATAGGCCTCCTGATTCATATAAGCTACCATCAGGACTTCATCCGTGGCATCCTCCTGCACGACAACCGGCAGCAGGCCATCCGCGTTTTTCCTGAAATCCTCCCAGCCAAAAGCTGCTTTCCGGATCTGTACGCTGACGCCGTTTTCCACCAGCAGCTGCTTGATACTCAGCAGCTCATCCACATTTTCATTCACTGCGTTGCCCGTGATGCCCGTGACATTCTCATGAGAAAAAAATTCCATGATCTTATCCAGCGAGACATCCGGCAGGGACAGAATAATCGGCACTTCCCGGATCTGCAGCGCTTCCGGAATAACTTTTTCGTCCACCAGGATCATCTGGCTGATATTATTGCAGATCAGCTCGCGGTTTTCCGTGATCGCGTCGGTCGCGCGATAGCAGGCGGCAATCCGCTCGCGCCCAAAGCGCGCCGCGGCCTCCTGCGCAAGATCGATATTATCCTGCCGGGAGAAATTCAGCGCAGCCATGCTGCAGCCTGCGTACAGCAGCTTCTTCACGTCCTCCAGCCGCCGCACATTGCCTGCGGCGATCACTGGTACCTTGACCTCCTCACAGATGACACGGATGATATCGATGGCCGCATCGTGCTCCCGGTCTCCGCGCGACTGATCGAACACAATCAGCCCGTCCGCATGGCCTGAGCAGTAACGCTTCGCCAGACGGACCGGATCCTCGTCCACAGTCGTATCATCCGTAAAACCGACACAGGCATTGCGGTGATTCAGAAAAATACAGGGATAAAACTTTTTGTTTTCGCTCATTTTTACAGAGTCCCTTTCGTGCTCAGCACATCTGTGATTCTCTCATCATAGCTGACCGCCATGTCCAGCGCCTTGGAGAAGCACTTGAACATCGCCTCAATCTGATGGTGCGCATTGCTGCCGGAAAGAATCCTGAAATGCAGATTCATGCCGGCTGCATAAGATACGGAATAGAAAAACTCCCGCACCAGCTGTGTGTCGAAGTCTCCGACCATCGGCGCGCCGAACTGCTCGCCTTCCAGGACAAAATATGGCCGCCCGCACAGATCCAGCGCGCAGACAACCAGTGCCTCGTCCATCGGCAGGATGAAATAGCCGTAGCGCCGGATGCCCTTCTTGTCGCCGACTGCCTTGCGGATGGCTTCACCCAGAACAATGCCGGTGTCTTCCACACTGTGATGGCCATCTACGTTCAGATCACCCTTTACATTCAGATCCAGATCAAACAATCCGTGCCGCGCGAAAGCGTCCATCATGTGATCGAAGAAACCGATTCCTGTCTGGATGGAAGCTTTTCCTGTACCGTCCAGATTCAGTGTCATGGAAATATCCGTCTCACCGGTCGTGCGCCGGATTCTGGCCACTCTGTCCTGCATAACCTTCTCCTCAATCTTTGCTTACATTTCTTCAAATCTCACGCGAATGGAATTGGCGTGCGCCGTCAGTCCTTCCTCACAGGCGAAGCGCTCAATATCCGTGTGAACTTTTTCCAGTGCTTCTCGAGAATAAGAAATAATGCTGCTCTTCTTCACAAAGGTGTCCACCCCCAGCGGTGAGAAGAAGCGCGCCGTGCCGTTGGTAGGCAAAATGTGGTTCGGTCCAGCGTAATAGTCACCCAGCGGCTCGGAGGAATAGCTTCCCAGGAAGATCGCACCGGCATTGCGGATCCGCGTCATGATTTCATACGGATTCTCCGTGACGATTTCCATGTGCTCGCTGGCAATTTCATTGGCGGCATCAATCAGATCATCCATCTTCTCACTGACAAAGATAAAGCCGTAGTGGTCCAGCGATTCGCGGATAATATCCGCGCGGGACAGTTCCTGCAGGAAGAGATCAATTTCACGGCTCACGGCCTCCGCAAAGGCCTCTGTGGTCGTCAGCAGGATGGCACTGGCCATAGGATCATGCTCTGCCTGGGACAGCAGATCTGCCGCGATATAACGCGGATTGGCGGTCTCATCGGCAATCACCAGAATTTCGGACGGGCCGGCCACACTGTCAATACCGGTCACGCCGAAGCAGGCCTTCTTGGCCAGGGCGACATAAATATTTCCCGGGCCCGTGATCATATCTACCTTCGGAATGGTCTGCGTGCCATAGGCCATCGCTGCAATGGCCTGCGCACCGCCCACCTTGTAGATTTCCTTTGCGCCGGCAATGTCTGCCGCCACCAGCGTGCCGCTGTTGATCTTGCCTTCCGCATTCGGCGGCGTAAGAACAATAATTCTCGATACCCCGGCCACCTCAGCCGGAATCAGATTCATCAGAACACTGGAGGGATAGGCCGCCCGGCCCCCCGGCACATAACAGCCGCTGCAGGCAATCGGCGTGACCTTCTGGCCCAGCAGAATTCCGTCCTCTTCCATCGTCAGCCAGCTGTTCTGGCGCTGTTTCTCATGATAACGGCGGATATTGCCGGCCGCCCGCTTCATGACTTCAATAAACTCCGGATCCAGCTCACTGTATGCAGCCTCGATTTCCTCCCTGGTGACAAGCAGCGTCTGCGGCGTCAGATGGCAGTGATCAAATCGCTCTTCATATTCCAGAACAGCCTCGTCCCCTCGCGTACGGACCTCATGAATGATCTCCGCGACAACCTTCTCCTGCTCCGGGTAGCCTTCCGGGCTCCT
>JAFTFP010000211.1 GCA_017449485.1 Lachnospiraceae bacterium | reverse complement strand
TCCATCAGAGAGGCAGAGGGCAATCTGTCCGCCTCGGATTTCTGCACTTCCGAGGATGGCAGAATGGCGGCCTGGACCGCCGATGACGCGCAGAAGGAAATCACCGTCGCGGATCTGGCGACCTCCACGCGCAGAACCATCGAGGCGGCGGCCGGGGAGCGCGTCATTCCCATTGGCTTCATGCAGCAGGATTTTGCCTATGGCCTGGTGCGGGAGTCGGAAATAGAAACCGATGCGTTGGGGGGAGAGTTTCTTCCGATGTATGCGCTTGTGATCGAGGGAAGCACCCAGGAAGTATTGGAGCACTATGAGATGCCGGGGTATTATATCACCTCGGTGGAAGCGGAAGAAAAGCGCCTTGTGCTGCACAGAATGAAGCAGGAAACGGCCGCTGACGGCAGCACCGCCTACACGCAGGCCGAGGATGACCAGATTGTGAGCGCCTCTGCAGGCCAGACGCAGAACAAGCGGCTGCGCACGCTGACCATTGACCGGTTCGAGACGATTGTTGAGATCGATGCAGTCGGCCTGGATGGAGAGAAGGTGCGTTATATCCGCCCGAAGGAAATGCTCTCCGAGGGAAGCCGGATCGTTTCGCTGCCGGAGAAAACGGCCGGCGCGCCAGGTTTTGTAGTCTATGGTCTGCGGGGGGCGGAAGAGGCCTGCGACAGCATTGCAGAAGCGGTGCGCAGTGCAGGAGAGTGTTCCGGCATTGTGGTCGGCGGAAACGGAAATCTTGTGTGGTCAGGAGAGCTTCTGCTGGACAGAAATCAGATCATGCGCATGAGTGACAGCAGCCAGGTCGTTCAGGCCCAGGGCGAAGAAGCCATGTCGGAATGTCTGCGGCAGATTCTGATGTTTGAGACAGGCGTGACGGCATTGAATGAAACAGAGAAGCCGGACGCCAATACCGTTCTGGAAAAATATATCGATTCGGTGCAGGTGTACAATCTGACCGGATGCAGTCTGCGGGATGTGCTGTATTTTGTCAGCGCGGAGAAGCCGGTTCTTGCCATGAGGCAGGAGAATGATCCCGTGCTGATTATCGGATACAACAATGAAATCATTGTCATATCCGATCCTGCAGCCGGGCAGGTTCACAACGTGAACCGGAAAGAATTCGAAAAGACGCTGGAACGCGCAGGAAACCGCTTCCTGACTTACTCCTCCAGCACCTGAGATCCGCCATCCATATAGCGCTGTACAATCGACTGGATGCGCTCGCTGGGATTGAGCAGATCGCTGATGGAGGAATCATGGTTGAGCGTATCGATCAGGTAGGCAATATACTTGGACAGATCACAGCTGATATACCATTTGCGCTCCAGAAGCTCAGGGGACTGATAAATCAGGTTTGTTGTCAGAACGTGATCAATGATGCCTTCCTCGTGAGCCTTGTCAAATTTTGCCAGACCCTGTGTAAACAGACCGAAGGTGGCGAAGATGAAGATCCGGCCGGCCTTGCGCTGCTTGAGTGCGGAGGCCACTTCCAGGCAGCCGTCGCCTGAGGACAGCATATCATCGATGATGATAATATCTTTTCCTTCCACGCTGGAGCCCAGGAACTCATGTGCCACAACCGGGTTCTTTCCATCTACCAGCCGGGTGTAATCGCGGCGCTTATAGAACATTCCCATATCCAGGCCCAGCACGTTTGCCACATAAACGGCTCTCTTCATTCCAGCCTCATCCGGGCTGACAATCATCATGTGATCTGAATCAATGGTCAGACCGGCGACATGCAGCAGCAGACCCTTGACAAACTGGTACGCAGGTGTGACGGTGTCAAAGCCGTTCAGCGGGATGGCGTTCTGTACCCGCGGATCGTGCGCGTCGAAGGTAATGATGTTGTCGACGCCCATGCGGACCAGCTCCTGCAGTGCGATGGCGCAGTCCAGCGATTCCCGCATGCTACGCTTGTGCTGGCGGCTCTCATACAGGTAAGGCATGATGACGGTGATCCGCCGCGCCTTGCCGCCGACGGCGGCGATGACGCGCTTCAGGTTCTGATAATGATCGTCCGGTGACATGTGGTTCTCACGTCCGAACAGGGAGTAGGTCATGCTGTAATTGACGACATCGACCAGAATGTAGAGGTCCATGCCGCGGACGGACTGCTTGAGGACGCCCTTGGCTTCGCCCGTGCCGAAGCGGGGCAGGCTGCATTCTACGATGTAGGAGGGGCGCTGGTAGCCGGCAAAGGCCAGGCTGTTCTTGTGCTCGCTCTCGCGTTCTGCGCGCCAGTCGATCAGATATTTGTCGATCTCCTCACCCATCTGCCGGCAGCCGGTGAGCGGGATCAGGCCGAGACTTCCGACCGGGATGCTTTCCAGTGCACGTTTGTCATGTCTTCTGATTCGTTCCATGGTGTTCCTCACTTTCAAAATCTATCAAAATCATGAAATATGATTTTTATCAATGGGATCTGGCGGCAAGCTCGCGCCGCTTCAGGATCCGGATATCCGGACCGCTGAATTTAAATAGATCGTAGCTGTTGGTGATTCTTGAAAAAACACGGTCAGAGTAGCGCTTCTGGAGATCCTGCAGAGTCAGGTTAGAGGAGATGATGCAGGGTCCATCGTGCAGGAACCGCTCATTGATAATGGAGAAGAGCGAAGTTGTCACGAAGGCGTTGGTCAGCTCCGTACCCAGATCATCCAGGATCAGCAGATCGCAGGAATACAGATCGGCGGTGAAATCCCGCAGCTCCTCCCGGTTCGCCAGGGAACCGAAGGAGAGGGCGGCCAGCCGGTCAAAAAGTGCGGCCGCACTGAAATAGCGGACGCTGAAGCCCCGCTCAATCAGCCGCTGTGCGATGCAGGTTGACAGAAAGGACTTGCCGGTGCCGCAGGTTCCGTAGTAGTAAAGGCTTGGACAGCCGCGGGAGAAAGAATCAGCATAGGCAATCGCCGCCTCGACTGCGCGGCGGTAGCTTACAAGATCTTCTCCGGTATGGTAAGCATAGGAAAGGTGTTCGAAATTCTCCGTCAGAATCCGTGTTCCCAGGTTGGATTCCCGGGACAGAATGGCGGACTCCCGCTTTTTGAAGCAGGTGCACTTCTCGCCGCGAAGATACCCGGTATCATGGCAGAGCGGGCAGTCCCAGGTCGGTTCAAGATAATCGGCCGGGAAGCCGGAGCGGGTAAGAAGCGCCCGCTTTTTCTGCTGGACGGCCAGAATCTGCTGCTGCAGATCCTCTGCCGGATCCGCGGCACCCTGCGCTGAACGTGACGAATCCCCGGCGAGCATCCGGCGCAGTGTCCTGGCGCCGAGGTCGGGGATTTCGCGATCCAAAGTGCGGTATTCGGGGATTTTTGCGTATACTTCAGCGCGCCTTGCACGAAGTTCGTTTTCATGGCGGCTGCGTATTACCTGATAATCATGCATGATGCTGTCGTATTGTTCCTGCGTCAGCGACACGTAAACCCCCTTGCTCTTTCAGTCAGTTATTCAGAAGCTCTTTCTCGAGCTGCTCGAAATCATAGACGTTGTTGGGCATATCTGTAAATGAATTGGCAGCCTTGCGTGGAATGCGGGTCTTTCCTCGCCGGGTGGCCGCACAGGCTGCGAATTCAGCCTGCTTCGGCGTCGTGATGCCGTTCTCAGCCCAGTTGACGGCAACCTTTTCAATATAGCGGAAATCCTTCTTTCCCCGGTCGACGCAGTACTGAACGACATAATCGATCAGGTCATCCGAGAAATGAAGCTGCTCGGAGAGATAATACAGCGTCTTCAGCTCGGAGACGGACAGCGGCTTGCCCAGATACTTCTCAATGATGAAGATCAGCTGTGCCCGCTCGCCGGTCTCCCGGAAAGCCCGCAGCTGTGCAGAGCCGATGGCCGTTCTGGCAGGAACGGAAGACTCCGGCTGTGCGTCCTGTGTCTTAGCCGGTGCCAAGGCGCTGCCTGCCGCCGGAAATTCGCGGATGGAAGCGCTGGAAGCATTGGAAACACCGGAAGCACTCCGTGAGGGTGCTTTCGGATCACACAGACGGATGCCGACAATTTCCCTGTGATCAGCGTCATAATCCAGCGCCAGCAGGCCCTGCTTCTCCCAATACTGAAGAGACCGCACGACATCCCGCTCCGTGTGGTTGAACTGATCGGCCAGGTCTGCAATGCTGGTACCGCGGCGCGCGCCCATCATCCGCACAAGATACAGGTAGATCTTGAGCTGCGCGTCGTTTGCATCCCGCATATATTCATCAATAAACAGATTCGGAACAACCGTCGAATCGCTCCGGCTGTCATTATAAATCGTAAACAAGTTACCGCCCCGCTTTTCTTTAAGTCTTTGCACAACGGAGTATAGCACACGGCCCACCTACATGAAATGGGCAAAAGTGACAGAAAAACAGCCCGTCTTCAGCCGCTGCCGGAATCCACATTTCAATGTGGAAAATGTGGAAATTGTGGACAGCGCGTTTCTGACTGGGGCAAAATGCGGATAAATCCATATTTTGCCCGAAGGCAGGGTATTCACATTGCGCGCGACCCGAATGGGGTGCAGGAAGTGAATAACTTACGCCTCCTGACCGTCTGAAACCAGATCTTTCGCGACAGTATCAATGTTTCCGGCCCCCATGGTTATCAACAGATCTCCCTTTTGGCAATTTGACCGAAGGAAATTTTCGATTTCTTCGAAGCTCGGGAAGTAAAGGCACTCATGTCCCAGCGCCCGGATCTCGTCCCGGAGCGTTTCGGCACTGATGCCCAGGTTGTCGGTTTCTCTGGCGGGATAAATATCGGCGAGAATCGGGAGATCCGCCAGTGTCAGCGCCTCGGCAAATTCGTGCATCAGCGCCTTGGTGCGTGAGAAGGTGTGCGACTGGAACACACAGATGATCCGGTCGTGCGGGAGCTTGGAGGCAGCGCGCAGCGTCGCCGCGATTTCCGTGGGGTGATGCGCATAGTCATCGATGACGGCAGCGCCGTTCAGCGTGCCCATGGACTGGAAGCGGCGGCCCGCTCCGCCAAAATGTGCCAGTCCGGCAGCTGCATCGCGTCGGGAAATGCCAAGCAGATCCGCCGCAGCCACGGCTGCAACTGCGTTGTAGATGTTGTGCTCACCGGGTACGCCCAGGCTGATCTGCAGATCATCGCCCTCAACGGCCTTTCCGGAGCGGATGCGGAAGACCGGATGACCCTTTTCGTCGTAGTGGATTTCGTCCGCATAGTAATCGTATTCCGGAGAATTGCCGAAGGTGATGATCCGGCAGGAAAGCCCCTTCGTAATCTGATCAAGGTCCGGAATACTGCCATTGATGATCAGCGTGCCGTCCTCCGGCAGCAGCGCTGCAAACCGGGCAAAGGAGGCGCGGATGTCATCCAGATCCTTGAAGAAATCCAGGTGATCTGCGTCGATATTCAGGATGATGGCGATCTTCGGGAACAGAGACAGGAAGCTGTTCGTGTATTCACAGGCCTCTGCCACAAAGCAGCTGCCCTGCCCGATCCGGACATTGCCGCCGATGCTCGCGAGGTTGCCGCCGATGGACAGGGTCGGATCCTGTCCCGCCTCCAGCAGCATCTCGGAGAGCATGGAGGTCGTGGTGGTCTTGCCGTGCGTACCGCTGATGGCGACGGGGATCTCGTAGTTCTTCATGATCTGTCCCAGCAGCTGTGCGCGGGTCAGAGACGGAATGCCCAGCTCCATGATCCGGACATATTCCGGATTGTCCGGGTGGATGGCGGCTGTGAAAACAGCCAGGTCGATATCTTCCGTGATATTCTCAGCGCGCTGTCCGATGTGAACGGTGATGCCTTCGCCGGCAAGACGCTCTGTGAGCGGGGAGGCGCTGCGGTCGGACCCGGATACTTTAAACCCGCGGTCCCTAAGGATTTCGGCGAGTCCGCTCATGGAAATACCGCCGATGCCGACAAAATATACGTGAACAGGTTTCTGAAAATCAATTTGATACATGGTTCGTGCTCCTTCAACACCTTGTTTTCCTCCCTATTATAACATGTTTGATTGCAGTCGAAAGTCCCCCGGCTCTGTGAAGCCTCAGGCGGATCCTGGAGCTGCACGGATCAATAAGGGGGATTTTGGACAAAACCACAAGAGTGGACCGCGAAGTCACACGAAATATGACCAAAAATCAGAGGCCAGAACCGATATAATTGTATAAAATAGACGGCAAAAGCCGGCTGAAAAGGTTTTTTTTCCTATTGCCCTGTGTTATAATGACGTAGCGTAGTTTACGCAAAAAATTACTGTATTGAGGTGGGAAAAATGATTAAGAAGGAAATGATCGCCATGCTTCTGGCTGGCGGACAGGGAAGCCGTCTTGGAGTGCTCACTTCCGGTATGGCCAAACCTGCGGTGTCATTCGGGGGAAAGTACCGCATCATTGACTTTCCTCTCAGCAACTGCATCAATTCGGGTGTCGATACAGTCGGCGTACTGACGCAGTATATGCCTCTGCGCCTGAACACGCATATCGGAATCGGCATTCCGTGGGATCTGGACAAGAATGTAGGCGGCGTATCGGTTCTGCCTCCTTATGAGAAGATTGAGCACACCGAGTGGTACACCGGCACGGCGAACGCGATTTTCTAGAATATGAACTATATGGAAAGCTTCAACCCGGATTACGTGCTGATTCTTTCCGGCGATCATATTTACAAGATGGATTATGAGACCATGCTGGATTTCCACAAGGAAAACGGCGCGGATGTCACCATCGCGGTCATGCCTGTTCCGATGGAAGAGGCGAAGCGCTTCGGCATCATGATCACGGATGAGAACAAGAAGATCACCGATTTCGAGGAGAAGCCGGCGCACCCGCGCAGCAATCTGGCTTCCATGGGTATCTATATCTTCTCATGGCCGGCACTGAAGGAGGCGCTGATCGCCAATCAGAATCAGCCGGGCCTTGACTTCGGCAAGCATGTCATTCCTTACTGCCGCGACAAGGGCGAGGCTCTCTATGCTTATGAATTCAACGGCTACTGGAAGGATGTCGGAACCCTGACTTCCTACTGGGAAGCAAACATGGAGCTGATTGATATCGTTCCGGATTTCAACCTCTATGAGGAGTACTGGAAGATCTACACCAAGAGTGTATCGCTTCCGCCGCAGTATTTCGGGGAGAACAGCCACGTGGAGCGCTCCATCATCGGTGAGGGAAGTGAGATCTACGGACAGGTTTACAATTCTGTCATCGGCTGTGACGTCATCATCGGCGAGGGATGCGTAGTGCGGGATTCCATCCTGATGAACAACACTGTCATCGGAGCCGGCAGCAGCCTGCAGAAGGTCATTACGGCAGAAGATGTCACCATCGGCAGCAATGTGCATCTGGGTGTCGGAGACGAAGCACCGAACGAGACAGATCCGTCGATCTACCGCGAGGGCCTGGTGGTTCTCGGAGAGGGCACATCGGTTCCGGATAATGTGAATATTGGCAAGAATGTCATGATCAACGGCGCAACGGAGCCTTCTGATTATCCGGGCGGCACGCTCGCGAGCGGAAGAACACTGGTAAAGGGAGGAATGTAAGATGAGAGCGGTTGGTATCATTTTAGCCGGAGGAAGCTCCAGCCGGATGAAGGAACTTTCACGCAGACGTGCAGTCTGCGCCATGCCGATTGCGGGCAGCTACCGCAGCATCGACTTTGCTCTGAGCAGCACGGAGCATTCCAAGATTCAGAGAGTGGCCGTGCTGACACAGTATAATGCGAGAAGCTTATCGGATCACCTCAGCTCCTCCAAGTGGTGGAACTTTGGCCGCAAACAGGGCGGAATGTTCCTGTTTACGCCTTCTTTTGCCGATGCGGACAGCAACTGGTACCGCGGGACAGCGGATGCTATGGCCCAGAATATTGAGTTTCTCAAGAATTCCCATGAGCCTTATGTAGTTATTACTTCTGGTGACTGCATTTATAAGCTGGACTATAATGAAGTTCTCGAGTATCATGTAAACAAGCGTGCCGACATCACTGTAGTCTGTAAGGAGATGCCGGAAAACGCAAATATTGAGCGCTACGGCACGATCAAGATGGATGAGGACGACCGGATTGAAGAGATGGAAGAAAAACCGCTCGTCGCTCAGTCGAACATAATTTCATGCGGAATCTATATTATCCGCAGAAGGCAGCTGATCGAACTGCTGGAGAAGAGCAGAGAGGAGGGGCGGTTCGATTTTGTACAGGATATCCTGATCCGCTACAGAGGAATCAAGAAGATCTACGGATACAGGATGAAGAACTACTGGAGCAACATTGCGTCGGTGGAGGATTATTTTAATACCAACATGGATTTTCTGCGTAAAGAAACCCGTGATTATTTCTTTAAGCAGTATCCGGAGGTTCATTCTAAGGTCGCAGATCTTCCGCCCGCAAAGTATAATGTTGGCGTAACTGTTAAAAATAGTTTATTGGCAAGCGGGTGCATCGTAAATGGCACAGTTGAGAACTCTGTGCTCTTCCAGAAGGCCTATATCGGCAACAACTGTGTGATCAGAAATTCCCTTATTTTGAATGACGTCTACATCGGGGATAATACTTACATTGAGAACTGCATCGTGGAGAGTGGTGGTACCATTCAGGCTAATTCTTATTACAAAGGAGAAAACGGAGTCAAAATAATAGTGGAAAAAGGTGAACGCTTTACCATGTAGAAATGGAGACGTTTATGGAAATTACAGATGTCAGGGTACGAAAAATCGCCAAGGAGGGCAAGTTGAAAGCAGTTGTTTCAATCACTCTCGCCAACGACTTCGTAGTGCACGACATTAAAGTAATTGAAGGCGAGAAAGGGCTCTTTGTGGCCATGCCGAGCAAGAAATCTGCAGATGGTGAATACAGAGATATTGCACACCCTATTAATTCCGAAGCTAGAGCGACATTGGAGAAGATGATTCTTGAATGCTATAACGCGACCGAATAAAGAACAAACGAGCAGAATATTTCCAACAATGTCATTGAGAGAGGGAAGCGCGTTGCCGCTTCCCTTCTCTTTTCGCATTGCCGGGCAGTGAAGACAGTGCAGTACAGACACAAGACAACAGACAGCAGGGAACAGAATGGATTCAGAATATGTAATTATCGCCGGTCTGGGAAATCCGGGACGGCAGTACGAAGGAACAAGGCACAATGTCGGCTTTGCAGTGATTGACGAGCTGGCGGAGCAGGCCGGGCTGACAAGGCCCACCCTGTCCGGGAAAAGCATGCTTGCGAAGGGGAGCTTCGAGGGGAGGAAGGTAATCCTGATGAAGCCCCTGACCTACATGAACCTGTCAGGAGAGGCCGTCGCGGAGGTCGTCCGCTTCTATAAGGCGGATCCCGCCTCGTCGCTGATCGTGATCTCAGATGATGTCAATCTGCCGGAAGGGAAGCTGCGCCTTCGGGACAAGGGAAGCGCGGGCGGACACAACGGCCTCAAGAACATCATCGCCCATCTGGGCACCGACAGCTTTGTCCGGGTGCGGGTCGGCGTCGGCGGAAAGCCCGATCCGGACGGCGATCTCGCGGCACATGTTCTGGGACATTTTTCCGGGGAGAGCCGCCAGGTCATGGAGAAGGCGGAAAAGCGCGCTGCGGACGCAGTGCGGTGCATTCTCACGGACGGCTTTGCCGCAGCACAGAATCGGTTTAACGGATGAAAGCACTGACCAATCCTCTGTACCAATCAGAAGAATATATGCGGGCCTTGCAGCTTCTCTCTGAGCCCGGTGCCCCCGCCGTCCTGGCGGAGGGCTGCGCGGAGTCTCAGAAGCTGCACCTGATCTACGCCCTCTCCCAGGAGAGCGGCGTGACTTCGCATGCCCGGATGCGGCTGATTCTGACCTATGATGAACTGCGCGCCCGGAAAATCCGGGACGAATACCTGTTTTATGAGCGGGGCACCGTTCTGTTTCCCGCGAAAGACCTGATCTTCTATCAGGCGGACTTAAAGAGCCGGGAAATTCAGATTGAGCGTCTGCGCTGCCTGCGGCGCCTGATCGAGGGCCGCCCGCTGACCGTCGTGACGACCTTTTCCGCGCTGATGACGCCGCAGATTCCGCTGCGCGTTCTCAAGGACAATATCCTGCGCATTGAGAAGGGCAGAGAGCTGACGACGGAATTCTTTTCTGCCAGTCTGGTGGCCATGGGCTATGAGAAGTGCGTGCAGGTGGAGACACCCGGCCAGTTCTCCGTCCGCGGCGACATTCTCGACGTCTATGATCTGACGGAGGAGAACCCCTACCGCATCGAACTCTGGGGCGATGAAGTAGAGTCCATCCGCAGCTTTGACGCGCTGACCCAGCGCTCCATGCAGACCCTGGAAGCGGTCCGGATCTATCCGGCGACGGAGATGATTCTCCCGGCTGACCGCGTGCGGGACGGGCTTGTCAGGATGCAGGAGGAAGCGGACCGCTGTGTACGAAAGCTCCGGGAAGAAGGGCACCCGGAAGCTGCGCACCGGCTGCAGACCGGTGTGGAGGAACAGATCGAACAGGCGCGGGACTACGGCAACTACGCTGGGCTCGAGAGCTACATCCATTACTTCTATCCCATGACAGAGAGCTTCCTTTCGCTCTTCCCGCGGGACTATACCACCATCTGGTACGATGAACCGGGCAAAATCCGGTCCAGCGCCGAGGCTGTGGAGCTGGAGTTCCGTGAGAGCATGATCGGCCGCGCTCAGGCGGGGCTGGCACTGCCGGGACAGATGGAGCTCCTGCAGTCTGCCGAAAGAACCCAGGCGGAGCTGGAGCAGTTCCCCCGGATGGGACTGACGCTGTCTCTGACCGGCGCCGATCTGTTCCGCGGCCGCGAGGAAGAAGGACAGAGCGCCATCGGCAACAACGCCTTT
>JAFTFP010000210.1 GCA_017449485.1 Lachnospiraceae bacterium | reverse complement strand
TGCGTATCCGAGCTCCCGCTGCGGAAAGAAACGCCTGCCGGAGAGCGAATATGTGACATTGGAGCTGAAATACGGCCCGATGTACAAGTGCTCCTCCGCACTGGCGGCTGACTTTTCCAATATCAACGGGCATGAAGCCTATACTGTCTGCGATTATCGCGTAAATCTCGTCCGGGGCATCGGCGAGGGAGACAATCTCCTCGGCGGGCTGGTTTTCGACACCTGCGCAGGTGTGTTCAACCCGAAGAAGGAGCGTTTCCTGACCGGCGCATCGAAAAATGCGGAGCATCCACTGCGGTACGGCTATTTTGTCCCGGAGAAGCTGGACGGAAAGAAGGCTCTGATCATCTTCCTGCACGGCGCGGGCGAGGGCGGAAATGATCTGCCGATCGCATGGACCGGAAATAAGGTAACCTGCTTTACGGAACCGGAGATGCAGGCAAAATTCGGCGGCGCCTTTGTGCTGGTGCCGCAGTGCGACACGATGTGGCTCAATGACGGAAGCGGCGCCTACGGCGATTCCGGCAAGTCCATGTATACCGAATCACTGATGACGCTGATCGAAGAATTTGTCTCAGATCATGAATATGTCATTGACCGCAGCCGCATTTATCTCGGCGGTGACTCCAACGGCGGCTTTATGACCATGCGGATGCTGATGAGCTATCCGGATTACTTTGCGGCCGCCTTCCCGATCTGCGAGGCCATGATCGACACGCAGATCAGTGACGAGGATATCGCCAATCTGGCGAAGATTCCGATCTGGTTTACACATGCAGCGAACGATCCGATTGTCGTTCCGGATCGCTATGTGGTGCCGACCTATAAGAGACTGATGGCTGCCGGCGCACAGAACTGCCATTTCACTTATTGGGATCGCGTTCTGGATCTCTATGCAGGCTTTGAGACGGAAAACGGCGAGCCTTATGAGTATCTGGGACATCTTGTGTGGATTCCGGTATTCAACGATGACTGCAAGGTCGATTTCGACGGGAAGCCTGTTGTATGGAACGGAAAGGAAGTCACGATCATGGAGTGGCTGGGGCAGCAGCGCAGGAACTGAAATCACAGGCAGCTATCTGGAAACAGGAGAAAGATGCAGGAGGAATCATATGAATACAGCTTTGCCGCATTTTGAAATCCAAAATGGGAAAAAGATATTGTTTGTTCACGGTAAGCCCCAGATCCTGATCGCAGGAGAAATCCACAATTCCAATTCGACACTGATCGAAGTGATGGGTAAATCCTGGGACAAGGCACAGGAGCTGGGCATGACGACGCTGTTGACGCCGGTGACCTGGGAGATGATTGAGCCCGAGGAGGGCAAGTTCACCTTCGAGCTGGTGGACGATCTGGTACATCAGGCCAGAGAGCGCGGCGGACAGCTGGGCATCCTGTGGTTCGGCGCATGGAAGAACTCCCAGTGCATGTACGCGCCGGAATGGGTCAAGCGTGATACAGATCGCTTCAGAAGAGCAGAGATGCAGAAGGGGAAGAAGCAGATCCGACTGGATTTCTTCCATGGAACTTCCTACACGACGCTGTCCTACGTGTGTGAAGAGACGCGGATCGCGGATGCGCGGGCTTTTGCCGAGTTAATGAAGCACCTGAAGGAGATTGACGGGGAGGAAAACACCGTCGTCTGCGTGCAGGTGGAGAATGAGACCGGCGTCATGGGCGCGCCGCGGGAACACTCGGATGAGGCGGATGCACTGTTCGCAGGACCCGCCCCGCAGGGACTGATCGATTATCTGAAGGCCAATACTGAGGAAATGGATGAAGAACTGCGCCGCGACGTGGAGCAGGGCGCTTCCTCCGGAACCTGGGAGGAGGCTTTCGGCGCGAGTGCGGAGGAAGTCTTCAGCGTGTATTACACAGCTT
>JAFTFP010000209.1 GCA_017449485.1 Lachnospiraceae bacterium | reverse complement strand
TTCAATCCCTGTCCGTTCTTCTCAAGGCACTGGGCAATCCGCACACTCTGTTCGTTGTGCTTGAAGCCCTCGCTGCATACACGGGCCAGCACGCGCTCTCCGGCATGGCCGAACGGGGTGTGCCCAAGATCATGACCCAGAGCAATTGCCTCCGTCAGATCCTCGTTGAGCTTCAGCGCTTTCGCTATGGTCCGCGCATTCTGCGACACTTCCAGGGTATGCGTCATCCGCGTCCGGTAATGATCACCGTCCGGCATGATAAAGACCTGCGTCTTGTCCTTCAGTCGCCGGAAGGATTTACTGTGCAGAATACGGTCCCGGTCTCTCTGAAACACAGGCCGGATATCACACTGCGGCTCATCGGCAGCTCTGCCCCGGGACCTGTCCGAAAAAGAAGCCCAGGGTGCCAGTATCTCATGTTCTCTTTGTTCCAGTTCTTCCCGAATCGTCATGGCGCCGCTCCTTCACAATATACTTATTCTGCAGAAGATGCCGATTTCCTTTTTGGGCTGTACTTACAGATGGAGCCATTTGCCGGAAGCCCGTTTTACGCTGCTGGTCCGGAAGATCAGAATGGCCGCCGTGTAGATCAGAACCCCTGCTGTCACAATCACGGCCGGGTAAGGTGTCCGGTTAAGTCCTGCCAGCACCGGCAGAATCTGCGATGCACAGCAGAGTGCATTCCACAGGACATAGATCACATAGTCCTCCAGCTTCAGGTGCATAACGTGGGCAATGATCGCAGTAAAGACGGTCAGCCCCAGAAAGGCGCTTGGAATCATCCACTCAAAAGACCAGCGCAGACCCGTCCAACGATAATCGACAAAGAGACAGATCAGCATGGCCAGATACACCTCTATTGTAAACAGCTTCAGGAAATTATTCCGGAAATAGAATACCAGCCAGAAATCCAGCCAGACCAGCAGTGTAATCACCATTCCGAAGGTGATCCAGCCGCTGAAGCCGGAAAGCAGGCCGATGGAAGCAAAGACAATTTCCAGCGCGATAAAGACAAAATGAATGATCCGGTAAAATGAGACGCCGCTCATCCGGTTTCTCCGCATCGGCGGATATATATGTTCTCCCGGCTCGCCGGTCAGTTCTCCCTGGCAGAGAGGACAGCAGGTTTTTCTTCCCTGAATCTGAATCTCACACTTCGGACAATACTGCACTGCTGCTTCCCTCCTCATCATAGTCATTTGTGGACAGTGTCACCTGCAGGCCGAGCTTTCTGAGCTCCCGGCAGAATCTCAGCGTCACCTCCTGCTCAGTATATCCGGAAGCGGCGCCGAAGCTCATGACATCTCCATAGGAAAGTACTGAGATCTGCATGTTTGAAGCAGCCATGAAGCCGGTAAAATGATGCACATAAGGCGCAATATCCTTCTGCAGCTTCAACCGTCCTACATTGGATAAGGACCCGGTAACACCTTTTTTAGCCTGCCGGTTGAATCCGCGGATCGTCACATCCTTGATCAGGATCGGAAACAGCCGCAGGAAGGGGTTCCTCGTCAGAGAGGAATAGGAATTCATTACCTTCTGAAGATGCTCCTCCGTGAGCTGCTCGGAAAAGGACT
>JAFTFP010000208.1 GCA_017449485.1 Lachnospiraceae bacterium | reverse complement strand
GCGGCCTTTTTATCATCAATCAGGAAGAATGGCAAAACGTCCGAATCAGGGTCTGCATTTCTATGACAGACGGAAAAGAAAAATCCACTTCAATGTGATCAGAGAAATCCTGTTGTATGCGCTGTACGGTGCTGCGGCTGTGTTTCTTGCGTTCTTTATGGTGCGGAATTTCGGGCTGCGGATCGGAAATATCGGAGAATCCATGGAGCCGCAGATCCGGGCGGGACAGAGTGTGCTGGTCAATACGCTGTCCTACAGGATCGGTTCGATCAGGCAGGGCGATGTGATTGCCTTTTATCCGGGCGGCAATACCAATGCACATCCCTCGATCAAGCGTGTGGCTGCGATGCCCGGGGATTCGGTTCAGATTGTCGATGGGGATTTTCTGATCAACGGAATTCCTTATACGGGAAACGACCTGTATCTTCAGATAAATGATCCTGGAATTGCCGGAATCCAGATTCAGCTGGGAGAGGATGAGCTGTTTGTATTGGGAGACAATCTGGACAGCAGCGAGGATTCCAGATCTGCATCCATCGGCGCCATCCGGGAAAGCTTTGTGATCGGTAAGGTTTGGTATGCCCTGCCGGCAGACGGCGCCGAATCCGGCCGTATCGAGTAGTATTCAGGAAGGAAAGTAAATGGCAGATTTACAGTGGTATCCGGGACATATGACCAAAGCCCGCAGGATGATGGAAGAAAACATCAGCCTGGTGGATCTGGTGATTGAACTGACGGATGCCCGGGCACCCTTTTCCGGGAGAAACCCGGATATTGATACACTGGCCCGGGGAAAAGCGCGCATGCTGCTGATGAATAAGGCGGATCTGGCCGATCCGGTGCGGACGCAGCAGTTCTGTACTGCTTTCGAGGAGCAGGGAATTCAATGCGTTGCGCTGGATGCCCGGAACCGCAGAATGAATGATCAGATCAGGAAGCGTGTACAGGAAGCGTGCCGCGAGAAGCTTGAACGGAACCGGAAGCGGGGAATTCTCAACAGGCCTCTCAGAGCCATGGTGGTTGGTATTCCGAATGTCGGCAAGTCGACCTTCATCAATTCCTTTGCGGGTAAGGCGAGTGCTAAAACCGGCAACAAGCCTGGTGTGACAAGAGGAAAGCAGTGGATCCGACTGAACAAGGAGCTGGAGCTGCTGGACACGCCCGGTATTCTATGGCCCAGATTTGATGATCAGGAGGTCGGAATCCGGCTGGCGCTGATTATGGCGATCCGGGAAGAGATTCTGAATGAACAGGAGCTGGCGGTCTATCTGCTGAATTATCTGAAGGCAGATTATCCGGAAGCGCTGACGCAGCGATACGGCACACCCGACAAGCCGCTGGATTTAAGTAAGAAGGAGCATGAACTCTTTACGCAGATTGCGCTGAACAAACAGTTGATTGCCCGGGGGCAGACGCCGGATCTGGACCGCGCATGCAGAATGCTGCTGGAGGATTTCAGAACAGGACGCCTGGGCCGGATCACGCTGGAACGCACAGCGGGTACCGATATGGAAGTGGAAGCAGAAGGCGGACAGGCAGAGCAGGAATTACAGACGGAGGCAGCCGGAAATGAAGAAGAATGAGACAGACGGCTTTGAAGAGATCGATCTGGAAGATCTGGGACAGGAAAAGAAGTCCGGCACAGAGCCGGATTTTGACCCGAATCCTGTATCAGGGAATGAGGAAATGGATGATCAGCAGCAGGGCAAAAAGGAAAGCATCATGAAAGAAGCGGTCAGTTTTCTGATCTGGGCGGCCTGCGTGCTGTTGATTTCGTTCCTGCTGGTGCACTTTGTCATTCAACGCTGTGATGTGGGAGGCAGCTCCATGGTGCCTACGCTGACGGACGGAGATCAGCTTCTGATGGACAAGATCAGCTACCGTTTCCGCGATCCGGAGCGCTTTGACATTGTGGTCTTCCCCTATGAATATTCGGAGAATACCTATTTTATCAAGCGGGTGATCGGACTGCCGGGCGAGACGGTTCAGATCGATTATGCGGGGACTATCT
>JAFTFP010000207.1 GCA_017449485.1 Lachnospiraceae bacterium | reverse complement strand
GTTGTAGCCATGGAAATGCTCTTCAGATACTGTCCCTTGACGGCTGCGGGCTTTGCCTTGACAATCGCACTGATCAGCGCATCGTAGTTCTGCTGCAGCTGCTCCTCTGTGAAGGAAACCTTTCCGAGCGGAACGTGGATGATGTTCGCCTTATCCAGTCTGTACTCGATCTTACCAGCTTTGATATCAGCGATTGCCTTCGCAACATCCATGGTTACCGTGCCAGCCTTCGGGTTCGGCATCAGGCCCTTAGGACCAAGGATCTTACCGAGACGTCCGACAACACCCATCATGTCCGGTGTCGCAACAACAACGTCGAAGTCAAGCCAGCCTTCATTCTGAATTCTCGGAATCAGCTCATCGCCGCCGACGAAATCTGCGCCTGCAGCCTGTGCTTCATCAACCTTTGCGCCCTTGGCAAATACCAGAACGCGGACGGTCTTACCGGTACCTGCCGGAAGAACGACAGCGCCGCGGATCTGCTGGTCAGCATGACGGCCATCGCAGCTTGTGCGGATGTGCAGCTCAACAGTCTCATCAAACTTGGCTGTAGCGGTCTTCTTTACCAGAGCGATCGCATCAGCGGGTTCGTATGCGATTGTGCGGTCGACAAGCTTCGCCGCCTCAACATATTTCTTTCCGTGTTTCATTTCGTATTCCTCCTAGGCAACCCTCTTAGTCCACAACTTCAATTCCCATGGATCTCGCTGTTCCGGCGATCATGCTCATGGCCGCTTCCACAGAAGCTGCATTGAGATCAGGCATCTTCAGCTCAGCAATTTCGCGGACCTGCGCCTTTGTGACCTTGGCGACCTTGTCCTTGTTCGGTGTGCCGGATGCCTTCTGGATATTCGTTGCTTTCTTCAGGAGAACTGCTGCCGGCGGAGTCTTCGTGATGAAGCTGAAAGATCTGTCCGCATAGACAGTAATCACGACAGGGATGACCAGATCACCCTTGTCAGCGGTTCTTGCATTGAACTGCTTGGTGAACTCAACGATGTTGACACCATGCTGTCCGAGTGCAGGACCTACCGGCGGAGCGGGAGTTGCTTTGCCGGCCTGAATCTGTAACTTGATGTAACCTGTAACTTTCTTAGCCATTTTTCCTCCTTTTGTGGTCCCTGTGAGTCTCTCCGGCAGCCGCCGGTTCTCTCACACAGCGCAGTGGCTTCTGCTACCACTCATTTATTACAATGTCTGCGCAAAGCGCAGGCTCATTGCCCTTGTCAGATAGATCTGCGGACTTCCGCGAAGCTGATCTCGACAGGCGTCTCTCTGCCGAACAGTTCGATATTGATCGTCGCAGTCTGCTTGGAGAGATCAATCTTGCTGACAACGCCGGGCGTATCCTTCCAGACACCCGCGACGATGGCGACATTGTCTCCCACCTCGAAGTCAATTGTGACATTGCTGGTCCGGATGCCGAGCGGCTTCATCTCCGCCTCTGTCAGCGGAACCGGCTTGCTTCCCGGTCCGACAAACCCGGTCACACCCCGGGTATTGCGCACCACATACCAGGTGTCGTCATTCATCAGCATATGCACCAGAACATATCCCGGGAACATCTTCTTCGGGACTGCCTTCTTGACGCCGTTCTTGATTTCCACGACATCCTGCATCGGCACACGCACTTCAAAAATCTGATTCTCCAGATGCCGGTTCTCGATGGCCTTTTCAATATTCGCCTTCACCTTATTCTCATAACCCGAGTAGGTGTGGGCCACATACCACTTGGCCTCGTCCGAAATAGCGCTCTCGTCCAGCTGTTCTCCTAAAGTGCCGTCCTCGTCCTGGGCTTCCAGAGAAGCTGCAACCGCAGCGGCATCCGCCTCTTCCTGACGGGACTGTGCATCCTCGCCCTGAAGCAGGACACGCTCTGCTTCCGCTTTCTCGATATCTGCCGCTTTTCTGGTAAAGTCAGGTCGTCTGATCTGCCGGACTTCCGGAAGGACTCCCGCTTTGACGCGGACGCCTGCCCCTGTCTTTTTCTCTGCCATGCGATTCCTTTCCTTCCAAAATCTAAGCTCAGTTTCCGATTCCGATCAGGAAATTGATCAGATTCTGCGCACCGAAGTCAATCAGTGCGATCAGCGCACCAACAACGACTGTAACACACAGCACCGCGACCAGCTGTTTGATCAGCGTTTCGCGATCCGGCCACAGTATTTTCAGAAACTCAGCACGCACTCCCTTAAAGAAATGCACCAGCTTGGAATCTCCGGCTTTCGTTTCCTGGTTGCTCATCATTCTTCCCCCGATTACTTGGTTTCCTTATGAAGAGTATGCTTCTTGCAGAATCTGCAGTACTTCTTGGTCTCCATGCGGTCAGGATGAGCCTTCTTGTCCTTGGTTGTGTCATAGTTGCGGCGCTTGCACTCCGTGCAGGATAAAGTAATTCTTGTACGCATGTTTTTCTCTCCTTTGCGTAATTAGTGTGCACAAAAAAAAGACTCGTCGGTCTTTTGCACTGGTAACTGTAACATATTTTATGGCGGCACGCAAGCATATTTTTTCATCCCTGCGGCCGCCGTTAATTCGTACTGTGAACGGAATCCGTAAGAAACCTCTTACTCTCCTTCAACATATTCAGGAATCTTGGCATAATCGTCCATGAATTCCAGGATCTTTCTTCTTCCGGAGCGGTTCAGACGGTTGTACTTCTCCATGACCCGCTTGGTGGAAAGCTGAGCGGAAAGCTCATTTCCCTCCTCCAGCCTGCTGAAGTCCACCGGATTCAGCGAGAGTGTGTCGCACATCCGGATGACGGTATCATAGGCCATGCCGTCAATGCCTCTTTCCAGTGCCGTCACAAGCGTGCTGTAAGGAATTCCCATCTCTGCCGCAAACCTGCGCACACTTCGGTACTGAGTCAGAATTTCTTCTTTCAAAATTTCCGCTTTGCTTTGCTTCATCTAATAACCTCTTCATCCCTAAAGCCTGACGATCCCATCAACAGATAACACCGAAACAATGCCAGGCAGATCACGCTTGAACAAAATCAATTGTGTACAAAGAATCATTAGCGTGAATTTTAAAGCAAGTTTAGATATTTGAAAAGTACTTTTTTTGAACTTTCTGTGATTTTTTTCACCTTTATCAGTTTTATCACCATTCGATAGTAAACTGGATAACGCAATTCCGCGGATATGCGGCTGAAACCCTGGCACCATTCGCCTCCGCAATCGACTGTGCCGCCGACAGACCGATGCCGTATCCCCCTGCGCTCTGTGTCCTGGCTTCGCTCTGCCGGTAGAACCGGTCAAACAGGCGCTCCGGCCGATCCAGAACCGCATCCGCCGGAACCGGATTACTCTGTCTTAGAATCACCTTCTGCCCCGACTTCACCGTCTCGAAAAGAATGGTGCCGCCCGGCTCAGCATATTTTACGGCATTATCTGCCAGAATAGACAGGAGCTGGCCCACCTGAGCGGCGTCCGCCTGAATAAAGCACTCCGGCTCAAGCCGTGTCTGAATCTGAAGGTTTTTAAGTTCTGCGGATTGTGCAAAATCTGACTCGGCCTTATGTACCGCTTCCGAAAGGTCCACCCGGGTCTTTACCGGCTTTACGCCTTCATCCATGCGGGCCAGTGTCAGCAGATTCTGCATCAGCCCGGAAAGCCGCATCGTCTGTGCCTTGATATTCCGGGTCCACTTATTCCCCCCCGAAATCATCTCCATCGCTTCTGTATTCGCCTGTATAATCGCCAGC
>JAFTFP010000206.1 GCA_017449485.1 Lachnospiraceae bacterium | reverse complement strand
GTTTTCCGGCAGCGTCAAGCCGATCATGCGGCAGACGCCTTCTCCCATGTCACAGTAACCGGAGAAATCCAGATATAACTGAAGCGAAAAGCCGAACATGACTATCACTGCATCCAGCCAGGTCAGACGCGGCAGCACAGAATAGCCATAGTCCACTGAACCGGCGAGATAATCCGCCAGAAGAACCTTCTTCGAAAGCCCCAGCGTGAACAGGAAGAAGCCTCGCAGAAAGGACTCGCCCGAGAAACGCGTCCTGCCGAGGCAGTCAAACTGTTCTTTCATCTCCTGGTATTGGACAATCGGTCCCTGGAGTACTTTCGGGAAAAAAGTGATATAAAGCAGATAATCCGGAAGTGACAGCGTCATTTCTCCGCGGGCCAGATCCGTCAGAAAAGAGATCTGCTGAAAGGTATAGAAGCTGATTGCGATCGGCAGCGCGCCGGAATATTTATAGAGACACAGAACGCCGATGTTGACCGCCAGCGCAGTATACAGAATATAGTTTTTCCGGTTCTGAGTGCGCTGAATCAGAAGCGCGGCGGCTGCGTTGAAAACGACACTGAGCAGGAAAATAGCAAAATTACGCAGTCCGAAGCAGGCAAAGAACAGAATAGACAACGCCGTCAGAAAGATGCGGCGCAGCCTGCAGCACTTCTCTTCTGTTCCGGCAAGCCGCGGGATCAGATAAAACCCGGCGCACAGGATCGGAAGAAAGGCAGCTATGAAGATGTAGGAATGGAATACCGGCTTCAACATGATGCCATTATTGTATCACCAGCAGGAGGTATTTAGGAACCATCAGCATTTCTTTCGATATTACAATTCAGTACGGAATGGATAAGGCCTTCTGCAGAGCCATTATCTGCAGAAGGCCTCAGAGAAATGTATATCAGCACATTATTTGGGGACAGATTCAGGTTCCTTACGTCTCGGAGTAATAAGGAACAATAATATGATTGCCGGGATTCAAAGCCTTGCTGGATGCCCAGTTGTGCCGGTCCAGATGATTGATGCTGCAGACTTCCTCCACATAATCATCCAGGTCTTCGTAATAGGCTTCATCCATATAGCGTCCGGCAATATCATAGAGGCTCTCACCGCAGCCAATCATGACACTGGTGTAGCATTTCTGCTTCTCGTGAACCGGCTCTTCCGCCGCACTGGCTTTCATGCCGAACACGATAATGCTCAGTGCTGCAAGAACAGCAACTGCCAGCATCGTCAGCAGAAGACAGTTCCTGCGGATCTGCCGCTCTCTTCGTGCCTTGCTCTCCGCAATACGGACCAGGAAATGGTCGGTTCTTTCAGGTATGGACTGTGTAAGCATTGTCAGCCTCCTTCGCAAATGTTCGCTGTTTTGTTCGGAACATCTGTTCGATGTATTGCTATTATATCGAACGGATATTCGGATGTCAATGCGCTCAGACAGATTTTTCGAACATATTTTTGGAATATATGTTTGATTTTTCCTGTCTGTGTCCTTATAATATCAATAGCGATATACAAAAAAATGTACATCAGTACAGATACGCTGTGCGCGGAGGAGAATTCGGAATGGCTAATGGAAGAATAACGAGAAAACAGCAGCAGATCCTGGATTTCATCAAGCAGGAAATCCTCTCGAAGGGATATCCGCCGGCAGTGCGCGAGATCTGTGAAGCTGTAAATCTGAAATCCACCTCTTCTGTTCATTCACATCTGGAAACACTTGAAAAGAACGGCTATATCCGCAGAGACCCTACGAAGCCCCGCGCCATTGAGATCTGCGACGACAGTTTCCAGATGGTCCGCACGGAGATGGTCTCTCTTCCTGTAATCGGAAGAGTCGCTGCAGGACAGCCGATTCTGGCACAGCAGAATATTGAGAGCTACTTCCCTGTTCCGGCGGAGATGGTTCCTGGCGGAGATTCTTTTGTTCTGAATGTTCACGGAGATTCGATGATCAATGCCGGCATTCTGGACGGGGATATGATTTTTGTCCGCTCCTGCAGCTCGGCTGAGAATGGAGAAATCGTCGTGGCGCTGGTAGATGATTCTGCCACAGTCAAACGTTTCTATAAAGAAAAGGATCACATCAGACTGCAGCCTGAGAACGATTCAATGGAACCGATTCTGGTTGACAACTGTGTGATCCTCGGAAAAGTTTTTGGTGTATTCAGAATAATGAG
>JAFTFP010000205.1 GCA_017449485.1 Lachnospiraceae bacterium | reverse complement strand
TACGGTGCAGAGGTCATTCTGTATCCGGGCCTGGCGGAAGAAGAAATACAGCTGGGCGACGACGAGTACTTTGTCCTGGGCGACAACCGGAATGTGAGCGAGGACTCGCGGTACCCGGATGTCGGCAATATCAAGCGGGAACGGATTCTGGGAAGGCCGTTCCTCCGGATTTATCCTTTCTCGTCCTTTGGACTGATCACGGATCGGTAAAACGGGCGGCTCGGAGGCGGATATGACGAAGCAGGAGAGACTGGAGATGGAGCGGCTGCGCACCGGACAGATGCGAAGCTTCGAGCGGGAGCTCGCACTGCAGGTGCTGGGGAGAGACTCAGGAACGGTTCTGATCGGCGGCATTGATGAGGCGGGAAGAGGCCCGCTGGCCGGCCCGGTTTCGGCAGCGGTGGTTCTTCTTCCGGATGACAGAGAGTTTCCCTATGTGAATGATTCCAAGAAGCTCAGTCCGAAAAAGCGGGATGAGCTTTATGATTATATCAGAGAGAATGCAGCGGCATTCAGCGTCGCGCTGGTAGATGCGCAGCGGATTGATGAAATCAACATCCTGCAGGCAACCTATGAGGCCATGCGCAAGGCCGTTGCGGATCTTGAGATCCAGCCGGAGGTGCTGGTTAATGACGCGGTGAAGATTCCGGGGATCGAACTGCCCCAGATCCCGGTGGTGAAGGGGGATGCGAAGTGTCTTTCCATCGCGGCCGCCAGTATTCTGGCCAAGGTCACCAGGGACCGGCTGATGGAGGAGTACGACCGTCTGTATCCGGAATACGGCTTTGCGTCGCATAAAGGGTATGGAACGGCGCAGCATATCGCTGCAATCCGCAAGTACGGGCCGTGTCCGATTCACAGGCAGTCGTTCATCGGACACTTCTTATAACAGGGAGCAGTGATCATTGGATGAACTGAATAAGCGCCGGCTGGGGACCGGCAAGGAGCTGGAAGCCGCGGCGTATCTGACAAGCCAGGGCGTGCGGATTCTGGAGCACAGTTTCCGCTGCCGGCTGGGAGAAATTGATCTGATCGGCCGGGATGGACGGACGCTTGTCTTTATTGAAGTCAAGTATCGGAGCAGCAGCAGCGCGGGGAGTGCCGCGGAGGCCGTCACACTGAAAAAACAGGCTGTGATCCGGAAAGTGGCTGCGTTCTATCTCTATTCACATCACATCTCACAGGAAATGCCCATGCGATTCGACGTAATCGCCATGGATCAGAAAAGCATCCGCTGGATCAGGGATGCTTTCTGAAGGTGTTCGATTATAGAAATTTAAAGAATTAACACAGGAAGACTCAGAACTCGGTCTTCTCAAGCAGCTCACGATCCAGCTCGGACTGGACGCCTGCATTGAATTTGTTCAGGAATTCGTGAATCTTTTCTGTCGGTGTGGTGACATTGCTGATGGAGATGTCGTGATTCAGGAAATCGATGATATTCGCCAGATACTTGGTCATGTCAGCGGAGGCAAACCACTCGCGCTCAAACAGTTCCGGCGGCTGATAGGTCAGATTCGTCGTGATAATCTTGTCAAAATCTCCCTGCTCATAAGCTTTGTCGAAAATATCGAGACCGTCGGTGAACAGGCCGAAGGTGGTGCACAGGAAAACACGGCTGGCGCCGCGTGACTTGAGCTGCCTGGAGGTGTCGAGGATACTGCCGCCGGATGAAATCATATCATCAATGATGACCACGTCCTTGCCGTCCAGATTCGAGCCCAGAAACTCATGCGCAACGATCGGATTCTTTCCGTTTACGATGCGGGAGTAGTCGCGGCGCTTATAGAACATGCCGGTATTGACGCCCAGCACATTGGCAAAATAGACCGCCCGGTCCAGTGCGCCTTCATCAGGACTGATGACTACCATGCGGTCTTTGTCGATGATCAGGTTCGGATAGGCGTGCACGAGAGTGCGCAGGAACTGATAGGGGGTCGTGAAATTGTCAAAATTCACCAGCGGCGCCACATTTTGAATCCGGGGATCGTGCGCGTCAAAGGTAATGAAATTGTCGATGCCCATATCCACCAGTTCCTTGAGCATCAGCGCGCCGTCCATGGATTCGCGCTGGGTGCGGTGATGCTGACGGCCTTCGTAGAGGAAGGGCATGATGACGTTGATCCGGCGGGCTTTTCCGTTGAAAGCGGCAATTACGCGCTTGATGTCCTGGAAGTGATCATCCGGAGACATGTGATTAGAAAAACCATGCAGCTCGTAGGTGAGAGAATAATTGCAGACGTCCGCGAGGATGAATACATCTTTACCGCGGGCCGTCCCGTTGATAATGGTCTTGGCTTCACCGGTGCCGAACCGGATGCAGCTTAAGTCGAGAAGATAACTGTCTTTTACATAATCCTTGAAGGCAGGGTCGCTCTTGATCTGGTTGTGCTCGGCCTTGCGGAATTCGGAAATATAGTGATTGACCCGCGTTCCCATTGCCGTGGCGCTGGGGAGTACGGCGAGACACAGCGGAGCGTGCGGAATCTGCCGTTCCAGCTGTTCATGAAGCTGAATATCTGACATGTAGAATTCTCCTTTTTATGATGCCCAGACGATATATTGGCACTAAATATTTTAACCGACCGATATGGACAGAGCAAGTATGACTTGGACACTACCTTTACTTTGCGGCCGCCGGGAAGTAAAATAAGCTTTAATTGTTTGTTAGTATTGATAGGAGTTGTGTCAAGTCCGCCAAGGCGTTCTTGAATGGAGGAAGAGTACGGAATGAAGAAGCGCAAACCGATTGTCGCGATCGTAGGAAGACCCAACGTCGGTAAATCTACATTATTCAATGCGCTGGCTGGTGAGAGAATTTCGATTGTGAAAGATACGCCGGGCGTCACGCGGGACAGGATCTACGCGGACTGCAGCTGGCTGGACCGGGAATTTACACTGATTGATACCGGCGGAATTGAACCGGACAGCAAGGATGTGATCTTAAGCCAGATGCGGGAGCAGGCTCAGATTGCCATTGACCTGGCGGATGTGATTCTGTTCATGGTGGATGTGCGGCAGGGGCTGGTTGATGCGGATGACAAGGTCTGCAATATGCTCCGCCGCAGCCACAAACCGGTGCTGCTGGTGGTCAACAAGGTAGACAACTATCAGAAGATGCTGCCGGATGTCTATGAATTCTATAATCTGGGCATCGGCGAGCCCTATCCGGTTTCGTCCGCCAACAAGCAGGGACTCGGCGATCTGCTGGATGAGGTGATTGCACACTTTCCGGACAATTCCGCTGAAGAGGAAGAAGAGGAAGTGGTCCGCGTCGCCATCGTCGGCAAGCCCAATGTCGGGAAATCCTCGATTATCAATCGTCTGATCGGCGAGAACCGCGTGATCGTTTCTGATATCGCGGGCACAACGAGGGATGCGATCGATACCCGGGTGCGGCACAACGGACAGGATTATATCTTTATCGACACAGCCGGCCTGAGACGCAGCAATAAGATTAAGGAAGATCTTGAATATTATATGAAGCTGCGGGCCGTTGGTGCCGTGGAACGCGCGGATATCACACTCCTGGTGATCGATGCCGCCGAGGGCATCACAGAGCAGGATGCCAAGATCGCCGGTATCGCACATGATCAGGGCAAACCGGTCATCGTCGTGGTAAACAAATGGGACCTGGTGGAGAAGGACAACCACACGGTGAAGGAATTCACGGACAAAATCCGGTCCACCCTGTCCTTCCTTGCCTATGCGGAGATCGTTTTTATTTCCGCGCAGACAGGCCAGCGGCTCGGAAAGCTGTATGACGAGATCGATCTGGTCTGGCAGAATATGAATCTGCGGATTCAGACCGGTGTTCTCAATGAGATCATCAATGAGGCCTGTGTCATGGTGCAGCCGCCGTCGGATAAGGGCAAAATGCTCAAGATATTCTACAGCACCCAGGCCGGCGTAAAACCGCCGATGTTTGTGCTGTTTGTCAATGACAAGGAGCTGATGCATTTCTCTTATCTGCGGTATCTGGAGAACCAGATCCGCGAAGCCTTCGGGTTTAAAGGGACGCCGATCCGCTTTACGGTGAGAGAACGTGGGGAATCTAAATCATAAGAAGGACATTTTGCTAAAATGCTGCGACTAATCTGTTTGCTGATTGGCTATGTTTTCGGAAACTTTCAGACGGCCTATCTGGTCGGAAAACATCAGGGAATTGATATCCGGGATCATGGCAGTGGAAATTCAGGGACAACCAATGCCCTGCGGGTGATGGGATCCAAGGCCGGTCTGATTGTCTTTGCCGGTGATATGCTCAAATGTCTTCTGGCAGTTCTGCTGATCACGGCGCTGTTTCAGGACCAGCACCCGGAGATCATCTATCTGCTGAAGATTTACGGCTTTCTGGGCTGTGTACTGGGCCATGATTTTCCGTTCTTCATGCGTTTCAAGGGCGGCAAGGGCGTCGCTTCGGCGGCGGGGTTCGTACTGGGCTTTCACTGGACATTTCTGCCGGTCGCGCTTATCATGTTCCTTGTGCCGTTTGTACTGACCAGCTATGTCTCACTGGGCTCGCTTCTGATGTATTCAGGGCTGTTGATTCAGCTGATTATTGAGGGGCAGAAGGGCTTTTTCGCACCGGCCTCTCAGGCTGTTCTGATTGAGATGTATATCATACAGGCGGTGCTTACCGCGATGGCTTTCTGGCAGCACCGGGAGAACATCAAACGGCTGATTGCAGGTAAGGAGAATAAGACAGTATTATGGCACAAATCGGAGTAATCGGAGCTGGAAGCTGGGGGACAGCCCTGTCTGCGCATCTGGGCCGCTGCGGCCACGATGTGAAGGTCTGGTCCATTGATCCGGCGGAAGTGGACATGCTGAATACAGAGCATGAGCAGAAGGTGAAGCTGCCAGGCGTGATTCTTCCGGAGAACGTCACGGCAAGCACAGATCTTTCCGAGGTGATGCACGGGCGCAGCATTCTGGTGCTGGTCGTGCCTTCACCCTTTGTGCGTTCTACGGCGGCGCGGATGGCTGTTTACTATGAGGAAGGACAGCTGATCGTCTCTGCCGCGAAAGGAATTGAAGAGAATACGCTGCTGACGCTTTCCGAGATCGTGCAGCAGGAAATCTCCGGCGCGCGGGTTGCGGTATTATGCGGCCCGACCCACGCAGAGGAAGTCGGCGCAGGCCTGCCGACGGCAATTGTCGCCGGGGCTGAAACTAAAGAGGAAGCGCAGCTGGTTCAGGATATCTTCATGAGTCCAGACTTTCGCGTCTATACCAGTCCGGATCTGCTCGGCATGCAGGTCGGCGCAGCGCTGAAGAATGTCATCGCACTGGCCGCCGGCGTGGCGGATGGGCTCGGATACGGAGACAATACGAAGGCTGCCCTGATCACCCGCGGTATCGCGGAGATGACGCGCCTTGGCTGCGCCATGGGCGGACGCGCGGAAACCTTTGCGGGTCTGACCGGCATCGGAGATCTGATTGTCACCTGCGCGTCGATGCATTCAAGGAACCGCCGGGCCGGCATTCTGATCGGGCAGGGAAGAACGCCTGACGAAGCCATGCAGGAGGTAAAGCAGGTGGTCGAGGGCGTCTATTCGGCGCGGGCAGCTTCCCAGCTGGCCGCGAAATATCAGGTGGATGTGCCGATTATACAGCAGGTGTGCGCAGTGCTGTTCGAGGGAAAGGATCCCGCGGAGGCAGTGCGTGAGCTGATGATCAGAGATAAAAAAGTAGAGATTAACTCTCTGGATTGGAGCAAGTGATGGAACAGAATATGACAATTTACGACGAACTGACCGCCAGAGGCCTGCTTGCGCAGCTGACGGATGAGGCCGAGATCAGAGATCTGATCAACAACGGAAAAGCCACTTTCTACATCGGCTTTGATCCGACTGCAGATTCGCTTCATGTCGGTCATTTCATGGCCCTGCTGCTGATGAAGCGGCTTCAGGAGGCAGGAAACCGTCCGGTGGCGCTGGTAGGCGGCGGTACCGGTATGATCGGAGATCCGTCCGGCCGGACAGATCTGCGCAAGATGATGACCGTTGAAACCATCGATCATAACTGTGAGTGCTTTAAGAAACAGATGAGCCGGTTCATTGAATTCGGCGAAGGAAAAGCGATGATGGTCAATAATGCGGACTGGCTGCGGGATCTGAACTACATCGAATTCATCCGCGATATCGGCGCGCATTTCTCCGTCAACAATATGCTGCGGGCTAAGTGTTATGAGCAGCGCATGGAGAAGGGCCTTTCCTTCCTTGAATTCAACTACATGATCATGCAGGCTTATGATTTCCTGCAGCTGTACGAGCGTGTCGGCTGCAACATGCAGTTCGGCGGAGACGATCAGTGGAGCAATATGCTGGCAGGCACAGAACTGATCCGCAAGAAGCTGGGCAAGGACGCCTATGCCATGACCATCCAGCTGCTGCTGAATTCCGAAGGCAAGAAGATGGGCAAGACGGCCAAGGGCGCTGTCTGGCCGGATCCGGATAAGACCAGTCCTTACGATTTCTATCAGTACTGGCGCAACATCGGGGACCAGGATGTGCTGAAGTGCCTTCGGATGATGACCTTCCTGCCGCTGGCTCAGATCGATGAGATGGACAGCTGGGAGGGCGCGAAGCTGAACGAGGCCAAGGAAATCCTTGCCTGGGAGTTGACAAGCCTGGTACACGGCGAGGACGAAGCGAAAAAGGCCAAAGCCGGCGCACAGGCTCTGTTCGGCGGCGCGGGCGATGCAGCACAGATTCCGGAAGAGACCGTCACGGACGAGGATTTCAAGGAAGACGGCACCATTGATATTATCTCTGTTCTGGTTGCAGCACACCTGTGCCCGACCCGCTCCGAGGCCCGCAGAGCTGTGGAGCAGGGCGGCGTCACCGTCAACGATGAGAAGGTGACCGATACGCACAAGGCTTTTACCAGGGAAGAGCTGCAGGACGGAATTTTAGTCCGCCGCGGCAAGAAATCCTTTAAAAAGGTTAAGGCACAGTAATATTGAGACGTTCCTGAATTATTCTTAAATCAGATAGGAGTCAGACGTGAACGATCTTGCTTCAAGACTTCTGGAAGAAATAGCAGTACATACAGTGTTTACGCTGCGGATTGGCAGCCTGGAAATAGCGGTCGCAGAATCAACGGTGGTCAGTTGGATCATCATAGGGGTTCTTGCGGCCCTTTCTCTGTTCTTCACCCATGATCTGAAGGTGAGGAATCCCTCCAGGCGGCAGCTGATGATCGAGAGCTTTGTCACCTGGATCGACAACTTCATTGAATCCATGATCGGGAAGGAAGCAAAGCCGTATGCCACCTATATGGCAGTGGTTCTCATGTACATCATGTGCGCCAATTCCATCGGCCTGTTCGGCATGAAGCCGCCGACCAAGGATCTGAACCAGACGGTCGCGCTCGCCTTTATGAGCATCGTCCTGGTGGAAGCTGCCGGCATCCGCAAGAAGGGCGTAAAAGGCTGGCTGAAGAGCTTCTCCGAGCCGGTCGCGGCCGTCACGCCGATCAACATCCTGGAGCTGGTCATCCGGCCGCTCTCCCTGTGCATGCGTCTGTTCGGCAACATTCTGGGCGCGTATATCATCATGGAGCTGATCAAAATGGTGATCCCGGTGGCGGTCCCGCTGGCACTGGGCTTCTACTTTGATATTTTTGACGGAGCAATACAGGCATATGTCTTTGTTTTCCTGACCTGCCTGTACATCAAGGAAGCCGTAGAATAAACGGCGAACAATCTAAGGAGGTAAAGAAAAATGGGCACTACAGCAATCGGAGCGGCAATCTGCGCGCTTTCATGCATGGCTGCCGGTCTCTCCATCGGCAACGCAACAGGCAAGGCAACAGATGCCGTGGCAAGACAGCCTGAGGCAGATGGAAAGGTCATGCGGATCCTGGTTCTTGGATGCGCACTTGCGGAGGCAACGGCGATCTATGGATTCGTTCTTGGAATCCTGATTATTTTCTTCCTGGGATAAAACTATGCTGCGCTTTGATATTAATTTTCTATTCACGATCATCAATCTGCTGATCCTGTACTTCCTGCTCAAGAAGTTCCTTTTCGGACGCGTGCGTGATGTGATGGCACGGCGTGCGCAGGAGGTGGAGGATTCCTTTGAGGAAGCCAGAAAAGCGCAGGAAGAGGCAGACGCCGTCAAAGCGGAATATGAGACGGCCGCCGGTGAGATCAAGGCAAAATCTGAAGAGGAGGCAGCTTTGATCCGCGGCGAGGCGGCCAAGGAGAAGGAAGAGATCCTTCTTAAGGCTCGCGAGGAAGCGGAACGGATTGTACAGGAGGCTGGCCTGAAGGCGGATAAGCTCCGCGAGGACAGACTCCGCAGTGCCGGGGATGAGCTGGCGGATCTGGTTGTCATGGCGGCTGATAAGCTGGATGCCGCAGACGGCAAATACAGCACAGAGGATAATCGGCGGCTTTTTGATGCGTTTCTGGACCAGGCAGTGCAGGGTACCAAGGACAGCAGTCAGAATCCGCAGACAGGGAACGCGAAATGAGCAGACAGACTACAGATCAGACAGTTCATATGGGGCAGACCGCCTTTCTGTACTGTGTCACCCCGCCCACGCCGGAGCAGGAAGCGCGGTTTCTTGACTTTCTTCGCAGCCGGAAGGGATGGGAGAATCCCTCACTGGATATCCGCATCGACGAGAGCCTTGGCAGCGGATTTGTCCTGGAGGCTGGCGATGAGCTCTATGACTGGAGCAGCGCAGGCAGAAGCGCACAGCTGCGGGAGCAGCTGGGAAAGAATCTGCACCTTGCGGAGAATTCCTTTGACAGATACATCTCTGTTCTGAAGGAGAACGTGCACAGCTTTGAGCTGGCGGCTGTCACGATGGAGGCAGGGCATGTCATGTCGGTGGGCGACGGAATCGCCTGGATCGACGGTATGCGCCATGTCATGTACGGAGAAATTGTCGTCTTCGAAGATGGCTCCAAGGGTATGGTGCTGAGTATCGAGGAGGATAGAGCCGGCGTCATCCTGTTTGGCGATGACCGGGATGTGCGGCAGGGAACCAGGGCTGTGCGGTCCGGTAAGATGGCCGGCATTTCCGTCGGCGAAGCCAGCCTGGGACGGGTTCTGGATGCACTGGGCATGCCGCTTGACGGCGACCTGGCGCCGGAGGCCGCGGCCTATTATCCGGTTGAGCGGCCGGCGCCGGGAATCATTGACCGTGTACCGGTTGATACACCGCTGCAGACCGGTATTCTTGCCATTGATGCGATGTTCCCCATTGGCCGAGGTCAGCGGGAACTGATCATCGGTGATCGCCAGACCGGCAAGACATCTATTGCGATGGATACCATTCTGAACCAGAAGGGGAAGAACTGCCTGTGCATTTATGTGGCCATCGGGCAGAAGGCTTCCACTGTCGCCACCCTGGTTGACACACTGAAAAAGAATGATGCCATGGAGTATACCACAGTGATCTGTGCAACCGCAGCTGATCCGGCGCCGCTGCAGTATCTGGCGCCTTATGCGGGCTGTGCACTGGCGGAGTATTTCATGGATAAGGGCAGGGATGTGCTGATCATCTATGATGATCTCTCCAAGCACGCCGTCGCCTATCGGGCACTGTCGCTGCTGCTGGGAAGATCTCCGGGGCGCGAGGCTTATCCGGGCGATGTCTTTTATCTGCACTCCAGACTGCTGGAGCGCTCAAGCCGTCTCTCACCGGAGCTTGGCGGCGGTTCGATCACAGCACTTCCTGTCGTTGAAACCCTGGACGGTGATGTGTCCGCGTATATTCCGACCAATGTGATTTCCATCACGGACGGCCAGATTTTCCTGGAGAACGACCTGTTCTTCGAAGGGCAGCGGCCGGCTGTCAATGTCGGATTGTCCGTTTCGCGTGTCGGCGGGGCAGCGCAGACGAAAGCGATGAAGAAAGCAACAGGCAGTCTGCGCATTGACCTGGCGCAGTACAGGGAGATGGCTGTTTTCACGCAGTTTTCCTCTGATCTGGACGAGATGACGCGGAATCAGCTGAAGCAGGGCCAGATCCTGATGGAACTCTTAAAGCAGCCACTGGCACACCCGCTTTCGATGGTGGATCAGGTGCTTCTTCTGACGGCGGCTGTCGGCCGGAAGATGATTGACATTCCGCCCAAGAAGATGCGGGATTACAAGCCGGCTTTTCTGAGTTATATTCATGAGAACGCGCCGGATCTGGTCAGAAGGATTGAAACGTCCGGAGAACTGACTGATCGCGACCGGGAACAGATTCTGTCATTAGCGGAGCAATGTGCCAATGCCTTCGAAGCGTGAAGTAAGAGACCGGATGGATGGTATTCGTGACACTATGAAAATCACGAAAGCCATGTATCTGATTTCTTCTACAAAACTGAGAAAAGCCAGACGGGAGCTGACGGAGACGGAGCCCTACTTCTATGCGCTGGAGCAGATGATCCGCCGGATCATTGTGCATCTGCCTGAAGGGTATCATCATCCGCTGCTGGATCTGCGTGCGGATCTGCCGGAGGAAAACACCCGGCGGGCCATTTTATGCGTCACGGCAGACAAGGGACTGGCGGGTGCATATAACCACAATCTTCTGAAGATGGCTGAGGAGCGGATCCGTCCGGATTCGAATGATATTCTGTATATCATGGGCGAGATGGGCCGGTCCTATTTTGAACATCGTCATATTCCCATTGAAGATAATTTCCGCTACGTGGTGCAGGATCCCAACTTAAGCCGGGCGCGTGTCATCGCGAATATTCTGCTGGAGCGCTACCGCTGCGGAGAGATTGATGAGGTTATTATTCTTTACACCAGAATGTCCGGCAGCATGGAGATGGAGCCGGAGGTAAGACAGCTCCTGCCTCTGAACTATGCCATCAATATTCCCCTTGTGCCCAAGGACCTCCAGGGGATTGCGCCGGAAGAATTTCTGATGCTTCCCACACCGGATGCGGTTGTAGAAAACATCGTGCCGAATTTCATGGCCGGCTATATCTACAGCGCACTGGTTGAATCCTTCTGCGCTGAGCAGAGCTCCCGCATGATGGCCATGGACAGCGCCAATAAAAGTGCGGAAAAGCTGCTGCAGGAACTCAAGCTGCAGTACAACCGCGCAAGACAGGAGCAGATCACACAGGAAATCACGGAGGTCGCTGCTGGCGCCAGGGCAAGAAATGCCCGTAAGGACTGAAAAAAGGACTGAGAATGGATACAGAAATAAGGACAGGTAAAATCATACAGGTGATGGGACCGGTGGCCGATGTCTTCTTTGAAGACAATATCCTTCCGCCGATCCGGTCGATGCTCTGGACACAGGAGAACATGCCGGACAGCAGTGAGCCTTACGTCATGGAAGCGGCGCAGCATATCGGAGAAGGCAAGGTGCGCTGCATCATGATTTCTGCGGGCGAGGGCCTGCGGCGTGATATGGTCGTTCTGACCCGGAATACCGGCATTACGACGCCTGTCGGACAGCAGACACTGGGCAGGCTGTTTAATGTCCTCGGAAAACCGATTGACGGGTTGGGCGAACTGGACGGAGAGCAGTGGGAAACCCACCGGAAACCGCCGAAATTCACCCAGCAGCGGCCGGTGCAGGAGGTACTGGAAACCGGCATCAAGGTCATCGATCTTCTGGCGCCTTATGCCAAAGGCGGCAAAATCGGACTGTTCGGCGGTGCAGGTGTCGGCAAGACGGTTCTGATTCAGGAGCTGATCCGCAATATCGCGACAGAACATGGCGGTTACTCGATTTTTACCGGTGTCGGAGAGCGGTCCAGAGAAGGAAACGATCTCTGGAAGGAAATGACACAGTCCGGCGTTATCAGGAATACAGCGCTGGTGTTCGGCCAGATGAATGAGCCGCCGGGAGCCAGAATGCGCGTCGCAGAGACCGGCCTGACCATGGCTGAGTATTTCCGTGATGTCGAGAACAAGGATGTGCTGCTCTTTATTGATAATATTTTCCGATTTGTTCAGGCGGGCTCCGAAATATCAGCCCTGCTGGGCCGGATGCCTTCAGCCGTGGGATATCAGCCTACACTTGCGACAGAAATGGGCCAGCTGCAGGAGCGGATTACTTCCACGGAGAGCGGATCAGTCACTTCCGTACAGGCAGTTTATGTTCCCGCAGATGACCTGACAGACCCGGCACCGGCCACTACCTTCGCGCATCTGGATGCGACGACGGTTCTGTCCAGAAAAGTGGTTGAACAGGGTATCTATCCCGCAGTGGATCCGCTGGAATCCTCTTCCCGGATCCTGGAGGAAGATATCGTCGGAACCGAACATTACGAGACCGCACAGCGCGTACTTCAGATTTTGCAGAAGTATCGTGAACTGCAGGACATCATTGCGATTCTGGGTATGGAAGAGCTCTCGGACGAAGACCGGCTGACGGTTTACCGGGCCAGAAAGGTGCGGGCCTTCCTGTCGCAGCCGTTCTTTGTCGCGGAACAGTTTACGAATGTGCCGGGCAGATACGTGACGCTGCAGGAGAGCATCGCAGGATTCAAAGCGATTCTGGACGGTGAAGTGGATGATCTGCCGGAAGCCGCCTTCTTCAATGTGGGTACGCTGGAAGATGTGCGCGCCAAGGCAGAAACGCTGAAATAAGATAAATGAAGAAAGGCACTACAGTTGGCAGCCAGTACATTCAGCCTGAAAATCATAGCGACCAACAAAATATATTATGACGGGCGGGCCTGCTCACTGGTGATTCCGACCAGAACCGGGCAGCGCGGCATTCTCCCGTACCACGAGGAAATGATCTGCGCCATTGATATGGGCGTGCTGCAGTTTCTGCGCCCGGACGGCGAGCGGGAAGAGATTCTGGTCGGCGCCGGTTCCCTGCAGATTGCCAACAACCGCGTCATTGTACTGGTAGATACAGCTGAGACCCGGGATGAGATTGATGTGCGGCGGGCTGAGGAAGCC
>JAFTFP010000204.1 GCA_017449485.1 Lachnospiraceae bacterium | reverse complement strand
GAAATCATCCTCTACACCAAATTCATCCTCTACATAGCCCTCGAGACGGCGGCGGTTCACATCTGTGAGCTTTTCAGTGCCCTTCCCGCTCGCATACACATAGCACCTGCCGTCCCGCTCTCCGCGTTTTTTCACAATCGTCAGAAGAATACCGTCATATTCCTCACCGTACCCCAGCCCGTTATATTCGTAATATTGGCGAGAAAAGGTATCTATATACATTCCGTACTGACTCGTGGTAGTCTCGACTGCTATGTCGATTCCGTATTTTTCAGAAATCTGCTTAGCCTTCTGTGTGAGCTGCTGAATCTCCTGCTCCGAATAAAGCCCCGCTTCATCGTTGATGCGCGGCGTCTGGTCATTATGGGCGCGCGTAAAGGTCTGACCCCGGTCCGGCATCCAGGAAGGAGCATAGGGATAGCCCTTGGTATAAAGGCATTCATACATCGTAATCCACTCATCCAGTCCCTCACTGTACTCACCGACACGGAAGTGGCCATAAAGCATATCGTCGATTATATTGGCAGCCTCTTCCGTGAATAATACTCTGGTGTCCGATCCGGTGGCACAGGTGAAGAAACCGCGGTCGGCCGGATCCATGCAGATAAACAGGCAGGCGCCCTCACGCTCCTGCGTGCAGCCGTACCCATTGAAATCATAGAAATCTGCCGCCCAGATGTCATGCCCCATCTCATAAGAGGTGGTATCTGTGTAAATCACCAGGTCTCTGTTATATTCCGACCGGAACTGAGCAAGACGGCTCTCCAGATTTTGCTCCATCTCATCTGTGAGAATGTCCGCCTTGTCGACCACGCGGGGAGCGGTCTCATCGTGATAAAAGGTAAAGTTTTCCGGATCTGCCGGATACCATGCCGGCAGGGCCTTTCCGGGTCCGATGCGAACATTGCCCGCCGCATCCACGTAGCTCTGATCGGCTGCCGGATCCGCTGCGGCAGCGTCCTGGGCCTGCTGCGCGGCGTCCTCCGGTGTCAGCGGCTGTGTCTGGGCCTGCTGCGCGGCGTCCTCCGGTGTCAGCGGCTGTGTCTGGGCCGCTTCATCCGGCTGAAGTTTATCCGGCTGCTCCTGCGCCTGTTTTTCCAGTTCATCCCGAATGTACTTCGAGGACACATACATGAGGCCGTAGACACCATATTGGTCCAGATACCCCGGAATTTTTTCCTCCGCAAACTGAATATATCCCTCATCAAGCCGCCCGACCGCACTGCCATAGGCATAAATATGCGTCTCGCCGGTCTCGCGGTCACAGACCACCATGAATCCGTCTTTGTTTTCGCCGTAGCCGTAGCCGCAGCTTTCATACTGATCCTGTGCAAGCGCTTCAAAGCCGCCGTGTTCTTCGATTTCCGCAGTGGAAGCGGAGAGCATGCCCAGGTCCAGCTGGTAATTCTTCACGATATCGAGGCAGATTCCATCCAGATCTTCCATTTCCGCTTCTGAGAGCGCGTCGCCCGAATCCGCCGCACGAGAGTAATCCTCACTCCACAGTTCTTCCGCCCGCACCGTCACGGAGCAGGCAAAAGCAGGCATGATAAGAAACACTGTGAGCAGCAGACTGAGAACAGCTATCATATAACGTACTTTTTTCATCGTGCTCACCTCCCTGACAGATATTTCAGAATCAGCAGCGCAAGAATTCCCCCCGCGACAATCGCGAGTCGCTTCAGGAAATAAAGCAGACTCACGCTCTTGTCGATCGGAAGCGTTCCGACGACCTTGCCGGTCTGTCCGTTCACGGCAAAGCTGTATGTCTTTCCGCCATGGGCAATATCAAATAGATAAACGGGGAACAGCAAGTACTTTGCATCCAGGTCCAGATTCAGATCAGCCCTCTGCTGTTTGACGCCGGAATATCCGGTGATCTGCGCGGCAGCCAGACTTGCGGCGGAAGCCAGCATCCGCTTTCTGGCCCGGTTTGCGATATTTCTCTTGCGCACATCAAACCGGTCTGCCGTAAAGCCCGCCAGATAACGGATATCAAAGGGCTTGAGTTCCTTCATGTCGAAGGGCTCCATGGAATCCATGAGCTTGTCATCGACCTTGCCGCTGGCATCCACCGGCACGTTTTCAAATTTCAGGTCGACGTTCCGGGTCAGCAGATAGTCATTGGTCGTGGTCAGTTCATAATTGCCGATCCGCTCGGTTTCAGTTGTGAAACCTGTGAAGGTCATCGGACCGGAGGCGGTTCCGTTAAAGACCCAGAACGGCACATAGACACCGGTCACCCGGCCCATCGTGCTTTCCGAGAAGAAGTTCCGGGGCAGGAGTACCTTGTCCTTATAATAGTTTTTCATGGCCGCCGGAAGTTCTTTTGATGTGATCTTGAAGGGAATAACGCCGTTCGGCCTCAGCTTCCCGGAAACTTTCTGCGTCAGAACAATGTTGTTGCTGCAATAAGGGCATGTCAGCGCGATCTGCGATGGCGGGGCAATGATTTCCGCACCGCAGGAGACGCAGTTGTAAATCGGCAGGGCCTCGGCGTCTTCACAGACAGCCTGATCATTCAGGCTCGCAAAATCAAAGCCCTGCGTCGTGGAGGGCAGGACCTCGACTTTATCCATTTTCCCCTGCTGGGGCTGTTCTTCTTGTTCTTTTTGTTCTTCTGCCCCGGTCTCGCCCTGCTGCGCCGGCTCAAAGGGACTCTGCTGTGCCTCATTCTGGTGCGCAGGTTCCGGTTCCGCTGCAGGTTCCGGTTCCACTGCAGGCTCCGGTTCCACTGCAGGCTCCGGCTCCGGCGCTCCAATCTCCGCAAGCGTTCCGCAGAACTCGCAGCGCATTTTACCCGTCTCCGGGTCATAAGCCATCGGTGCACCGCAGGCCGGGCACTTCTGTTCCTTTACAGCCTCTGCGTTTGACAGTATTTTCTCTTCTGCCATAGCGTACCTCCCGAAAGTCTTCTGCTGCCTGTCCGCAGAATATTATCATTAAAGATTATTATACTATGAATCTGATCATGCTGAAACAGACCGGTCTGCATATCTTTACAGAAGCAGATCGGTCTGACACAGACTTAAAGAATAAGATATCCCATCCTGTGATGATATTACAGGAGCCAGGTCGGGAGGTCGCAGATCAGGTTGGATTTAAAAGCCCTTACCTTCTGAACCTTCTCCTCGAGCTTCTCCTGCATGGCCTCAGGCGCGACAGCCATGATGGGGCCAGCCTTCTTCGCGGTCGACTTGCTTACACCTGTCTTCTTCACGGGAACAGCCTTCTCCTCGACTGCTTTCTTTGCACGGGTTTTCTTCACCGCAGCCTTCTTCTCAACTGCCTTCTTCACTTCTTCT
>JAFTFP010000203.1 GCA_017449485.1 Lachnospiraceae bacterium | reverse complement strand
TAGAACCGCATGACAAAGGCAAACGATAGAAACTGTGAGATGACGGTGGCGGCCGCCGCGCCGCGGATGCCCATACCCATGGCAAAAATCATGACCGGATCCAGCACCAGGTTGGTGATTGCGCCGATCATGACCGACAGCATGCCGATCGAAGCATAGCCCTGCGCGTTGATGAAGGGATTCATGCCGGAGCTGACCATGAGGAAAAGCGTGCCGAGCAGATAGATGCGCAGATAGGAAGCTGCGGCCGGAATCTCGGCCTCTGTCGCGCCGAACACATGCAGGAGCGGCGTACAGAAGATCTCGCCGAGCACGGTAATGATCACGGCCGTGACCAGCAGGAGCCGGAATGAGGTGTTCTGAATTTCGCGGGCCTGCTCTTTCCGGCCCCGGCCCTGCTCCATGGAGTACAGCGGCGCGCCGCCCATTCCGTAGAGATTGGTGAAGCCGCCGATGATCATGATGATGGGAAAGCACAGGCCGACCGCCCCGAGGGCCTCGGTGCCTGCGCCGGGAATCCGGCCGATATAGATGCGGTCCACAATGCTGTACAGCAGACTCAAGACCTGCGCAACCAGCATGGGAAAGGCGGTCCTGAGAATATTCTCAGCAATACCGCCATGCTCGAAATCGACTTTTTTCACAATGTCTCCCGGGCTGTCTTCGTGGCCCGGCTCCTCAATTTCTCAGTGCTTCCGACCCTTCCGATCAGAAACAGCCCGGCTCATGGGGCCGCTTTCCGGCGCTTCATAAGCCCTGTGCTCCAGCACACAGCGGCAGAACTGCGAAAGGCGCTCTGCTGCCGTCCTGGCGTTCCACTCCTCCAGAATGGTCCGATATGCTGCAAGTCCCAGGCGCTTGCGCGCACCGGCATCGCCGATCAGCTCCGTGACCTTCCGGTACAGATCCTGCTCGTCGCCGTATCTGTAAATCCGGCCGTTTTCTCCGTCCCGGATTATTGACAGGGACACGCCGGCCTCATGGCTGGCAACCACTGCGCAGCCGCTGTTCATCGCCTCATTGACGACGGCGCCCCAGCCTTCCCCGCGGTCGCTGGTAAAGACATGAATGTCGGCGCGCTCCATGTAGGACCGCACTTCTGCGGCGGGCACAAAGCCATGGAAAAGGACGCTGTCTCCGAATTCCTTTTTCAGGCTCTCTTCCTGCGGGCCGGAGCCGATGATCTCAAAGCAGACCTTCTGATCCGGATGCGCCGGCAGATAGTCCTTCTGCACGCTGCGGATCAGCTGCGCCATGTCCTCGATGTGCTTGAAGTCCACAAACCGGCCGGCCCACAGAATGTGAACCTCTTCCGGGTTCTTCATGGCGGCAAGTGCCGCCTCATCGGGGTATTGCCGCATCGGCGGGAAATAGCCCCAGGTATATTTGCGGTCCGGGAAGGCCCGGATCACTTCGAAATCTCCTGCGACGTAGGCACCGGCACACAGCAGGTAACACGGCGCCTTGCGCCACCTGGTAAACTCCTGATATTTATGGATCAGACCGCGGGGCGAGACCGCCTTCCACCGGCCATCCTTATAGATGCTCTCGCTGATGCGGATCACCGGGAGGTTTAAGAGAAGCCGCTCATACACCAGCTCCTCGCGGTCCATGCCGCCGAACAGCAGGATGTCGCAGTCCCGGATCATCTGCCGCACCGGCCCGTCCGTGATTCCCTTTTCTTCCTCCTCATACAGCCGGAAGACATACGGAAGCTCCGCCCGCTCCCAGCCCATCTGCAGCCGCTCCTGCTCAATGGGCATCAGCTCGACAAAGGCATACTCCACTCCCTGCTGCGCGCACATGGCCTCGCAGAAGGGAATCTGATGATGGCTGATGTAGTTGGAGACGAAAACCACTTTCATATCATACTCTTATAGATTTCCAGAAGCCGCAGATAATTGGTGTCCGGATTGTGTGTGAACTGCGCCCGGCGCCGCGCATTCTCGCCTAGGAAGCACGCCAGATCATCGTCGTAGAAGATGGCCTTGACGCCCTCTGCCAGCTCGTTCCATTTTCCGCCCGGGAAGAGGATGCCCTCCTCCGCGTCCGTGAGCAGGTCCGGCACACCACCGACCTTGGCCGCCACCACCGGCACGCCCAGCAGCATCGCCTCACACATGGAATTCGGAGAATTCTCCATGATCGAAGCACACACGAAAACATTGCTTCGCAGATATTGCTCCTTCATCTCCTGCGCCGAGAGCCTGCCCAGCATGGTCACATGATCCTGCAGACCCAGCCGCCGGATCAGCCGCAGCAGATATTTTCCGTAAGAGCTGATCCGCAGCGCCAGCGGCACGCGCCCCTTCTCGCTGATCGCGCCGCCCACCGGCCCGATAATGGAATTGCCCGCCACATACAGATGGGCGTCCGGGAATTTATCCAGAATCTGCGGCATCGCCTTGAGCATGTAATGGAAGCCCTTGAGCGGATAGTCGCCCTGGCTTAAGAAGATGCTGTGCCGCTCCATGTTCTCCGGCGACCAGGTGCCGGTGTAGAATTCGCTGCGCAGCGTCTCGTTCATCGCGTGGTAGACCGCATCCGGATTGATCTCGCTGGTCACCTTCCGGTCAAAAGCCGTCCGCCCGGTAATGTGTCCCGTCCGCCGCAGTGCCTTTGCCTCCGTCTGCGCCCGCAGCTCGAATTTCTTCTTCTGCTGCAGAAGCGAATCGTGGCGCACCCGGTCCCGGAAGGTCGCCCGCTTCTGAACCGGATACGGCAGATCCGCCATATAGACATCCGCAATGCTCCGGCACAGGCCCTGAATGCCGATCAGGGTCTGTTCCGGCCTCCCGTAGGCCGTCGTCATCGCCAGCGTGTGCGGAAACTCCGTGCCGAAGATATGCACCAGATCCGGCTGGAAATCCTCTACGATTTCCTTAAAGCGTCCCTCCAGAGACGGATCGTAGATCTCCGGCGCATCCAGATTCTCGGTAAAGCCGTAGAAGAGCGCGCCGTCCACTTCTTCTCTGCAGTTTTTCAGTTTTCCCGTCGTCGGACAGGCCACCCCCATGGTCAGCCCCGACGGCTCCCGCATGATCCGCATGAAGCTTCCGGACAGCCAGCCCTCCCGGTTGGAGGAAGGCAGTCCGAAATGCTCCGCAAAATACGGAAGCATGATATTACACACCCACAATACTCTCATCTATTTCCCCTGCAGCCGCCTGCCGGCTGCCTCAATGGCCTCTGCGGTAAACCGCATTCTTGATTCGATCATACAATGCCGCCGTCCGCTGGTTCTGTGCCAGCTTCTTCCGGAGCGGCTGGAGCGTCGCAATCAGATACAGACGATACAGAAAACGCTCCTTCGGCGTAAAATAGCGCTGCGCGATGCTCTTATGCTCCGCGGCAGAGCGCCGCAGTCCCTCCTCGGTCTCAGAGTAGCCGCCGCCCTCGTAGTCCGCAATCACCAGTGAAAGCGGCCGCGCCGGCCGGTTCTTCTCGATCACGCACCAGAGAAAATGCTCATAATCCGCCCGCACCCGGTACTGCAGATCAAAGCCGCGCTCTGAAAAGAGCTCCCGGTGATAGAAGCAGGCCTGGTGACAGGGCAGATACCGGTACATGGCAAAATGGCTCATCTGCGGGTTGGCGAGCACGATCTGACCGCTGGTCTTCTCGAGCACATCCCCATACCAGATGGCAGGCTCTGCGCTGCCCGCGCTGCAGATTTTCTCCCGGACCAGCTCCAGCACATCCCGGTCGTGCAGCAGATCACCGCAGTTCAGGAAGTACAGGTATTCTCCCTCCGCTTTTTCCACCGCACAGTTCATGGCGTCATAAATGCCCCGGTCCTTTTCTCTGAACAGCCGGATCCGGATATTTTCCCGCACGGTCTCTTCCGCGTACTCCGGCAGGTCAAGTTCCTTCAGAAGCTGCTCGAAGGAGCCGTCGGTTCCGCCGCCGTCCTTGACGACAATTTCCACATCCCGGCAGGTCTGGTCCAGAATGCACCGGATGGTCTGCAGCAGCTTGTCGCCCGCGTTGTAGCTGACAACAATGACGGAAAAGAAAGGTCTGTTCATTGCGTCACCTCCGAGAGAATTCTGGGCAGATCGTGGAAGACAATCGTCTGGTACGGAAGAATCCGGATATCCGGCGAGCCCGCCTTCCATAAAAACGCGGCAAAATACAGCACGGCCGCACAGACTGTGAGAACCCGAAGCTCCTTCCGGCCCCGCAGCACCAGCACCGGCAGGTAGAAGATCTGCGTCACCGTCAGATAATAGGCAATTCTCGAAACCTCCGGCACGAAGCTCCCGAAGACGTAAATGCCCAGCGCCAGCAGCGTCGCGTTGAAATAGAACTGCTCTACAGCCGGCAGATCCTTCTTCCGGACGCCGCGCACGCGCAGGTCATACAGTGCCAGCAGCAGCACCGCGGCACATCTTGCGATATTCACGAAGGAGAGCCGCACCTGTCCGATAAAAACGGTGTTTTCATAGGACGGATAGAGCCGCACCAGCACATCCATCCACAGTCCCCGCAGGGCCGGCAGATTCACCGCCAGTCCCAGCGCCGCCGCAGCCCCTGTCATCACCAGATTCCAGGGCAGAAGGCACAGCGGCCACAGCGCCAGCACCACCAGTGCGGATTTGTGGAAGCAGGCCGCGAAGAGCACCAGGCACACGAAGGGAATCCACTCCCGCCGCGTAAAGAAATACAGCGCGATCAGGATGGCTGCGAGCGCGAAATAATAGCGAACGGTGTTATAGCTCTGCAGATAGTAGCCGAACATCAGAAACAGAAAGAAGGAAAAGGCAAAATCCGGCGCCTGCAGGCGGGTGCCGATGATCGACATGGCGGCGGTCCCCGCAGCAAAGATCGCGAAGACCAGCAGGTAATTCTCATACCCGCACAGGCCGTAGATCAGGCGCACCAGACCGTTGAAGCCGGGCTCCGTGACGAGATAGGCGCCCTTGACGGTGGTCAGGTGCATGAATTCCACATATTTCATGTAGTCGTTTCCGACGTTGACCCGCAGTGCCTCCGGGATCACCATCACGAAAAAGAGAATCACAAGAACAAGGCGCACTGCCGACTCCCCCCGGGAGTACGGCCGGACGCCGCCCTCTCCTGCCAGCTCCACGCGCCGGATCAGCGCTAAAAGCAGCAGCATGATGCTGGTGATCGCAATGTAAACAATCAACGTTTGCTACTCCGAATCAATTCTTAATCTCAGTTCTTGTGCTCGTCCTGCAAGGACTCCTGCGCAATGGCGCCTTTCCCGCGTCCCTCGAGAATGCCCTTCCGCATCAGGGCAAAAGCCTGGCCCACGGAGAGCTCTCGGCACATGGTCTTTCTGTGTGCCAGCAGGAAGCGCAGCGAAAACGGCACGGCCATGATTCCGTACAGGTCGTGATAGAGGACGCCGCGGTCATAGAAGAACTTCTCGTTATAGCCTTTGAACCAGGTCGATTCCTCGCCCTCCTCGCGCCGGGCCTCATGTCCGATGATGACCGGCACGCCGTAGATCCTCAGTCCCTTCTTCAGGCAGTCATGAATAAACAGGGAATCCTCCCCGTTGGAATACCGGGCACCGCCGCCGTACAGCAGGCTGAAATAGATATTGGCTCTGCGCAGCCGCTCCACGCGGCAGGCCATGCTGTATGTGGGATAACGGCCGTAGTTATACCAGCGGACCCGCTTGTGCCGCACATTTTCATAGGTCTGACGGCTTTCCACGGCTGTGACATTGAACATCAGGATGTCCGCCCTGGGGTTGCGGTCAAACTCCCGCAGAATGCGCTCCTCGTAGTCGTCCCCGTAGACAATGTCCTCGTCCGTGAACAGGCACAGCTCCGCGTCCGCGCGCATCAGCGCATTATTCCGGTTCAGTCCCACGCCCCGCTCGTCAAAGTTATAGACCCGGATCGTGTGTCCCCGCCGCTCGAATTCCGTGTAGCTGACCTCGTGCGCCTGATTGCAGATGATTGCATCCGTCGACAGGTTCATATGCTCCGCCAGTGTGACGGGATTCTCCCGCACGGCGGCCACCAGCACCTGCAGGCGGCCCGGGGTGGTTTTTCCTCTGTTCTGCTCCATTCCGATCCTACTGCTTTCTACAGGCGATAATACTGCTTCAGGAAGGCTACGTCCGCTTCCTCCAGGATAAGCCCCTTCAGGACTGCTCCCTGCTTTTTCATCTCACTGATCCGGTGCTCGAAATACGCACCCTTTTTCACACCGCAGGGCAGCACCAGGAAGTACTCCCGGCCGCTCTCCGGATTTTGCTCCGGACGGATCTCTTCGATTTCCTTTCCGTCAGAGAGTGCCTTCCGGGATTTCTCATAGTCCTCCTGAAGCGGCGCCGGCAGCGCATTTCCGCCCCGGGCACGGACCCCTGCCACCGGCAGGCCGTACCGCTTTTCCGCCTCTTCGGGAACATAGACTGCGTCGTCCAGAATCTGAGACAGCCACAGCAGCAGCGCGGAAAACAGAAGGCCCAGGAAGGCGCCTAAAAGAAGCGCGTTCTTTAAGCGGCTGTCCAGCACGACGCGCCGCACGGGGTCCATGGACAGAAGTGAAATCTGTTCAAATTCCTTGCGGCTCTCGCCGTAGGCTGTAAGGGCATGGGCGCCGGCATCCCGCAGGGCGCTCACCAGCTCCGGATCGGAGTTCGTCACCTGCAGCGTCATGAGGCGGATGTCACTCAGCACCAGAATCTTCATGCTGTCCTGGATCACCGCCTGCACCGGCACTTCTGTGAAGCGCTCCACGTTCTCGGCGATGTCCTTGATGTCGTGAATATCCACCTCCGCATCGGCATAGCGGGTGCGGATCTTTTCCAGCAGCCCCTCGTCCAGCTCAGCCGCGATGGCGTCTGAGAGCGCCGGATCTGCTGTCAGAAGGTCGGTCCAGGTGGCGCCGTTGAAGTAATCGTGCGCCTTCTTTCCTTCCTCATCGTAGGCAAAATCAATAAAGAGGCTGGCCTCGGCCTGGTACTGCCGGGTGTCCCGCAGAACCTGCGTCAGCAGCAGATAAACCGCGCCGAAAACCGCTGCCGTCACAATGGCAGCCGCCGGGATGATCCACAGCTTCTTCCGGACGCGCAGGTAGACGCTGCGGCGGTTTAATTCCTCCGTTACATGTCGGTCAGTCATCGTTTCTCTCCGGGTGCGGCTTCGCCGCTGTCGTCTGATTCTCCGCAACGCCCTCGGTGCTCTCCGGCCTGAGCAGGATTTTCAGCGTCAGCAGCATCAGCTTCAGATCCAGCCGCACGGAATAGTTCTGGATATAGGTCAGATCCAGCTTCAGCTTATCGTAAGGGGTGGTATTGTATTTGCCGTAGACCTGCGCGTAGCCTGCCAGGCCTGCCTTTACCTTCATGCGGTAGGCGAATTCCGGCATTTCCTCCATATACTGGGCAATGATTTCCGGGCGCTCCGGACGGGGCCCGATGAAGCTCATGTCGCCTTTCAGAATATTGAACAGCTGCGGCAGCTCATCAATCCGGACCTTCCGGATAAAGCGGCCCACCGGCGTGATCCGGTCATCGTGCTGCTTGGCGAGCACGGCCTTGCCGTCCTTCTCCGCGTCCACCCGCATGCTGCGGAATTTCATGATCTCAAACTCCCGGCCGTGCTGTGTGCAGCGGATCTGCTTGTAGAGCACAGGGCCTTTGTCATAGGCGTGGATGCAGATCGCCGTCACCAGCATGATGGGCGAAGCAATCACCGTCAGAATCAGTGCACAGACCACATCGATCAGACGCTTTAAGACGCGCTGTTCAGTCTTCATCGCATAGTCGCGCACCACCAGAATCGGTGTGTCAAACAGATGCATCTGCGAAGAGCCCTGGATCAGCACATCCGGAATCTTGGGCATCATATAGACGCGGATCGACTCCGAATAGCAGAACTTCAGCAGCTTGTTGCGCACGGGCGTCGGAATATCCCAGAGCACGACAGCCCCGTAGCCGCCGCGGCACTCCTCGTACAGCCGCTCCAGATTGATCCCGCCGCTCTCATCCTGCAGATTCAGCGTCTTCTTCACGGAGAACATATCCTCACGCGAGCGGAACTTGGCGATGATGTCATCCGGCGGGCGCTTCTCATCGTAGATGATCAGCAGATCCCGCGGCGGGAAGACTTTCCGGTAAAGCAGATCCGAGATGACGGTCCAGCCGCCTGCCAGGGCAATCTGGACCAGCAGGAACAGCAGCATGGGCCGCAGGGGCACCAGCCAGTTGTTCATCAGGGAAATCTGCGCGTAAGAAATCGCGTCCACCATCACCAGCTCAAAGATCTGGGAGAGGAACGCATCCGTAAACTTCAGGTATCCGACCTTGGTCCCGCCGAAGGTGCGGGAGGCAAAAATCAACAGCACAAAATAAATGGCCAGCACCAGCAGATGACCGTTCTGATAGAGCTTCAGGCCGCCGCCCAGCGCGTAGCCGTCCACCGAGATCGTCGGCGTGCTGACAATGGGATAATAGACATGGAACCAGAGCCACGCATAGGCGGCCGTCTGCAGAATATATCCGAACACCGGCATCCAGAGCACCAGAATTCGTTTGATAGCCTGTGAGCGCCTCATGGGCAGTTATTCCTCTTCCTTAATAATGTAAAGCGGGCGTTTCTTGACCTCCAGATAGGTCTTGGCCAGGTACTGGCCCACCACGCCGATACACAGCAGCTGCACGCCGCTCACCAGCAGAATGATGCAGACCAGCGAAGGCCAGCCCTGCGTCGGATCGCCGAACAGCAGCGCGCGGATAAACACAAACAGAATCATGACAAAGGCCAGCACGCAGAACAGCAGGCCCGTCACAGCCGCGATGGAAAGCGGCGCCGTGGAGAAGGCGACAATGCCGTCCATGGCGTAGAGAAACAGTCCCCAGAAGGACCACTTGGTCTCGCCGTGGGCCCGCTCCACATTCTCGAATTCGATCCACTTGGTCTGAAAGCCGACCCAGCTGAAAATGCCCTTGGAGAAGCGGTTATATTCCGACACGGACAGGATCGCGTCCACCACCGGCCGCGTCATCAGCCGGAAATCCCGGGCCCCGTCCATAATCTCCGTCTTCGAGAAATGGTTGATCAGCCTGTAAAAGCAGCGGGCAAAAAATGACCGGATCGGAGGTTCTCCCTTCCGGGTCACGCGGCGCGTCGCTGTCTGATCGTAGCCCTGCTGCAGATAGCCGTACATTTCAGGCAGGAGTGAGGGCGGATCCTGCAGGTCCGCGTCCATCACCGCCACATAGTCACCTTTTGCCGCAGAAAGGCCTGCGTAAATCGCCGCCTCCTTGCCGAAATTGCGGGAAAACAGGATCAGATGGACCTTCGGGTCCTCCGCGCGCAGGGCGCGCACGTTTGCCGCCGTTTTATCCTGTGAGCCGTCGTCCACATAGAAAAGCTCATAATCCAGGCTGTTTTCGGCAAGAAAATCCCTGTTTTTCATGAACTCGTCATAGAAGCAGCGGATGTTTTCCTCTTCGTTATAGCAGGGAACAATAATGCTGAGCAGTTTCATATGAATCCATTCTCCTATCCATATCGATCTATTATACCATATTGCCCTGGATAAGACGGCAGAAAAATACAGGATCCGGCGAACCGGATCCTGCAAAAGTGTCTTCAAGCTGTTCAAGAACGTCTCGGCGTTACAGCTGCAGCTCCTTCGGGCCGCCGCTGATCTCGAGCTCATAGAAGGCTGCCTCGTGGCCGACCTTCTCCAGGTAGATGGCGCCGATCTTTTCAATGAATTCCGGAACGGTCTCTTCGCGCACGATGCTGACGGTGCAGCCGCCGAAACCGCCGCCTGTGATGCGGCTGCCCAGCACGCCCGGCAGCTTCCAGGCTTCTTCCGCCAGGATATCCGCCTCCGTGCAGGAGGTCTCATAGTCGTCCCGAAGAGAGACGTGGGACTCGTTCATCAGCTGGCCGAAACGAACCAGATCATCCGCCTTCAGCGCCGCAACGGCCTCGATGGTCCGCTGGTTCTCGTAGACGGCGTGCTTCGCTCTTCTTAAGACAACCGGGTCTGTGATGACGCTCTTCACCGCCTCGAACTCCTCGATGGTGAATTCGCCCAGTGCTTTCTTGTCCGGGCAGACGCGCTGCAGCTGCGCCATGGCCTCGGCGCACTGCTGCCGGCGGAGGTTGTACTCGGAATCCACCAGCTGATGCTCCTTCTTCGTATTCGTGATCATCAGCTTCATGCCCTTCATATCCAGCGGAGCATATTCAAACACCATGGTATTGGTGTCCAGGAAGATGGCGTTGCCTTCCTTGCCCATCGCGGAGGCAAACTGGTCCATGATGCCGCACTTCATGCCGTTGAACTCATTCTCGGAATACTGGCCGATGAATGCCAGATCCTCGTTGGAAAGCATGGAAAAGCCGTACAGCTCGCGCAGAATGGAGCCGATCAGCACCTCCATGGCCGCGGAGGAAGAAAGGCCTGCGCCCGACGGAATGTCTCCGTAGATGGAAATATCAAAGCCGGTGTCCAGCTTCAGGGATCCGACTTCCGGGCGGTGCAGAATCTCGCCCGCGCGCTCGAAGGCCCAGATCACGCCCTTCGGATAGTTGGTCCACTTCGCGTCACTGGAAGGAACCAGCTCATCCAGAGATCCCTCGGCCACGCCCACCTGCGGATAATTGGCTGACAGAAACCGGAGTTTCCGGTCTGTGCGCTTTCTCACGGCCGCATAAATACCGAAGCTGATGGCACAGGGGAAGACATGTCCCCCGTTGTAATCCGTGTGCTCGCCGATCAGGTTGACGCGTCCCGGTGCGAAGAAAACACGCACATTCTCTGTGTCGCCGTACGCCTCCCGAAATCCGTCATATGCCTTCTGTGCCTGCGCTGTCAGTGCCATTGTGTTTTAACCCCCTTAGAAATCTTGGCAGCCCTGCTGCCTGTTTTTATGGTTCCCGGAAAACCATGACGCCCACCAGGCCGGGCCCGGTGTTGATGGCGAGCGTCGCCGTGATCTGATGCGCAAAAAGAACCGTCTTATGGATCAGATCCTTCTCAAGTATTTCCCGCATGGCTTCGGCCTCTTCCGGCACATTGCCGTGGCCGACGATGAGCCAGACCCGATGTCCGAAGGCGTACTTCACCACTTCCTCGAAGAGCTTCAGCTTTCCAAGGCGCGCGCCCCGGATTTTGGCAACGGTATAATACGTGCCGTTCTCATCGCAGGAGATGATGGGCTTGAGCTTCAGCGCGGAGCCGAGCATCGAGGCGACCTTTCCGATCCGCCCGCCCTTCTGCAGATAGGTCAGCGTGTCCATGTAGAACAGGACCTTCGAGTCGCCGAGCTTCTCCGGGAGTCTCCGGACCAGTTCTTCGTAGCTTGTTCCCTTCTGCAGCTCCTTCGCACACCAGTAAGCATAGATTCCCGATCCGAAGGAGATATTCTTCGTGTCAAAGACATAAATCTGAAGGCCTTCGTAATCCTCTGCCGCGAGGCGGATGGTGTTGAAGGTCCCGGACAATCCGCTGGAAATGCAGACGGCAATGACTTTCTCATAGCCTTCTGCCTTCAGGGCATCAAACAGGTCCGTCACCTCCGCAACCGACGGCGTCGAGGTGGACGGATATTCGTCCGGAAATCGCTCATAAACCATTTTCGGATCGATATCAATGCCGTCCTGATAGTCCTTCTCCGGATAAATGACATGCAGCGGGAGAATACGGATATCATTCTCTTCGCAGACATTTTTCGGGATATCTCCGCCCGAATCCATGATGATCGCGGTTCTCTGTTCGTTCATGGCGCACCTCCGGCATATTCACACGTAGTTTTCAAAACTACATCTATAGTATAAGCCGCAGACGCATACTCCGTCAACGCGCCATGGCCCGCGATACCGACATCCGGTCCGGTTCGCAGCCGGGATTGCTTTCTCATCGCATGCACTGATATCATACTACAAGAAGCCTTTTAAAAAAACGTATAAAAGAAACTAAAATGAGCAGAATAACAAACGGAATACTGCTGAAGGGATGTTTACAATGACAATTGCAGATTATCTGAAAATGGACACGGACGGATTAGATTCACTGGTCAGGAGTGCGACAGCCCGGGTAAAGAAGGGCGAAGGGCGCGCTTTCAAGCGCGGCGGCCTCTGGATCTATGACAACGAGCTCTCCGGCGTGGAAGGATCTTATGAGGATGGCGATCTGATCCGTGTAGAAGACTATGACGGCTATTTTCTCGGCTACGGCTTTATCAACCGTGCCTCTTCCATCCGGATCCGTGTGCTCTCCCGCCGCGAGCAGGAGCCCGTGACGCCTGCCTTCATAAAGAATAAAGTCCGGCAGGCCGTCCGGTACCGCGCCCAGATCATGGATCTGTCCTCCTGCCGTCTGATCTTCGGGGAGGCGGATTTCCTTCCGGGTCTGACCGTGGACAAATATGAAGACATTCTGGTCGTCGAATCGCTGGCGCTGGGCATCGACCGTCTGAAGAGCCTCATTCTCGCCTGCCTGGTTCAGGTTCTGGCAGAATACGACGCGCAGATCCGCGGCATCTATGAGCGCAGCGACGCGAAGGTGCGCGAAAAGGAAGGCATGGAGCGCACAAAAGGATTCCTCTCCGAGCCTTTTGACACAAAAGTGCAGATCACCGAAAACGGCGTGAAATATATTGTGGATGTGGAAAACGGTCAGAAGACCGGCTTCTTCCTGGATCAGAAGGAGAACCGGCGCGCCATGCACCGGATCTGCCGGGGCGCCGAGGTGCTGGACTGCTTCACCCACACCGGCTCCTTCGCATTGAACGCGGCCTATGCGGGCGCCGCGCACGTGACCGCCGTGGATGCATCGGATCTGGCCATCGCCCAGGCCCGTGAAAATGCCGCTCTGAACGGACTGCAGGACCGTGTGGATTTCTTGGTCCGGGATGTCTTCGAGCTGCTGCCGGAGCTTACGGAAGCCGGAAAGCAGTACGATGTGGTGATTCTCGATCCGCCCGCCTTCACCAAGGCCCGGGATTCCATCAAAGCGGCGGCCCGCGGCTACCGCGAGATCAACCGGCGCGGCATGAGCCTGGTGAAGAACGGCGGCTTCCTGGCCACCTGCTCCTGCTCCCATTTCATGGATCCGGAGCTGTTCCACAGCACCATCGAGATGGCAGCGAAAGACGCCCATGTCCGGCTCCGACAAGTCGAATTCCGGACACAGGCGCCTGATCATCCGATTCTGTGGTCCAGCGAAGAATCGTACTACCTGAAGTTCTATATTTTCCAGGTTATCCGGGCTTAGCCCATCATCTTAATATATGGATTGCCGCAGTACGGATCCACCGGACTCTGGCCCTTGAACGGGCTGCGGCCCATGATCTTGTCCATGACCGCCTCGTTGAAATTGTCATCGGTGTAATACGCGTTGATGTAGGTCTTGATCATCGGCGCGTCAAACAGATGATACGGATTGCAGGTACTGATCATCATGGTCGGAAGCTCTTCCACGAACCACGGTGCGTCGTCGCCGAGACCGAAGCTGACGTTCCAGTTCAAGCGGGTTGTCGTGTTGTTGGAGCCCGTCACAACATTCGCGATGTAGACGTACAGATCCTTGTCCTCGCCGAACTCCCGGATCGGCCGGTAGAGCTCATGCATCATCTGCTTCTTTTTCTCCGGAAGCTCCGGATTGGCAAAATCCGCCGGCTCGATGGTCACGGTGCTGTCCCGGGTGATGACCTCAAAACCTTCCTTCTCAAACAATGCCTTCCAGGCCAGGACGACCGGTGATTCAGGATTCATATCCTTCTGAATCACGTTGAGATAAACTCTCTTATATTTCTCCGGTGAGATCGGCAGCAGATTCTGCGTGTCGCGCACCAGCGTGACGGCGCGGTCTGCCACATCCTTCGCCCATGCCTTATGCTTTTCACAGCCGACCATAGCCAGCGCTTCCTCGCCCGGCACCAGCGTGCCGGCCTGCTGCTTCTGCGGCAGCTTCAGCGCAGCCTTGAGGGCGAGAATCCGCGTGACAGCCTCGTCCAGCCGCTCCATGGTCAGGTCGCCGTTCTCGACAGCCTCTCTCATCCAGGCCCAGTCCTCATCCAGATCCTTATTGAACAGGATCATGTCGCAGCCGGCCATGATGCTCATCGGAAGCGCCTTCTTCCGGGGCATGACGGACATATAGCCGATCATCGGCGTCGCATCGGTAGAGATCATGCCGTTGAAGCCCAGGCGTCCGCGCAGCAGACCCGTGAGCAGTTCCTTCGAGAGTGTCGCGGGATACAGCTTTTCTTTATTGGATGCTTCCGGATTCAGTGCCTCAACAATCGAAGGCAGCGCGATGTGACCGACCATGACGGTCTCGGCGCCTTCATCGATCAGGGTCTTATAGACTTTGCCGTAGGAATCCATCCACTCCTCGTCCGTGCAGGAATTGATGCTGGTCACGATATGCTGGTCGCGCTCATCCCTGCCGTCGCCTGGGAAATGCTTGATGGCAACCGCCACGCCCGCTTCCTTGGCACCGCGCAGATATGCGCTGCCCATCGCAATGACCCGGTCGCGGTCACTGCCGAAGGTACGGACATTGGTGATCGGGCTGTGGAATTCCTGATCAATGTCCACGATCGGGGCAAAGGACCAGTTCAGACCGGCCGCCGCGCCTTCCGCACAGGCGGTATAGCCCATGTGATACGCCGCCTCCGGATCATTGGTGGCAGCCACAGCCAGCGGCTTGCCGAAGGAGGTGCCTTCCACGCACAGTCCGTCGCCGCCTGCTTCCGTGTTTGCCGCGATCAGCATCGGAATCTTTGCGAAGGACTGAATCTTTTCATGTGTCGCGCGCACCTCTGCCTTCGGCCCCGGCCGGTACATCAGTCCGCCGATATGCAGGTCATTAATCAGATGATGCAGATAATATTCGTTATCCGTCAGCCCCAGCGGGCAGAAGAGCTGTCCCACCTTCTCATCTGTGCTCATTCCGGCCAGCGTCTCTTCCACCCACCGGATTTCGTCGTCCGTCAGAAAGAACGGCTTTGCTTTAAAATCAACCACTTTGCAACCCCCTTTGATTTTTTTCAGCTTTCATGCTCCGGCGCCGCACAGCGAAAAGTCCGCACGGCGGCGGATGTTGTCACAGCTGTATATGCTCATTATAGCAGAAGCTGTATATGCTCATTATAGCAGACAAAGGGGATAAACGAAGGGCCTTAATACAAATAACCACAATATATAGTGTTAAAAACTATACAAAGCCCCTTATGAATGTCACTTACCGGACCATTGTAATACGCGCAATGGCTTCTCCTTCATTACCCAAGACGGAACCGACTCCATACTGCTTTCCGTCTTTTTCAAAAAACCGCTCGATCCGGAGCGTCTCTATATTGCCTCCGCCGTTAAAGAGATACCTTGATTCCGCATCGTTTTCGAGATCCCGGACCAGAATTGTCAATCCGTCCGGCAGGCGGTGCCGGGCGGACAGCAGGATCCTCCGAAAAAGGAGCTGCCGGTCCGCTGTCGACCCTGGATCCGCAACTGTCACAGAATTTACTGTCATCCGGAAGCTGTGCACCGCAATTTGGGCAAAACATATGTAACTCCTTTCTCTCTGATGTCATTCCACGATTGTCAATACACGTTTGTTATTCCACCCACTCATAGATCCAGAGGGTAACCGAGCTGCTGCCATAGAAAAGAATCGCCATCTCGGAACCGGGCTCGCTCCCTTCTCCGAATTCATGGACCACATCCGCAGTCGGATTGTGCGGATTATCGTAAGGATCCATATAAACGGTATTTTCACCGTAATCCTCTACCGGCTCAAATTTGATTCCGGCGTTATACATAATTCCGTCTCTTTCATCATTCGGCACTCCATACTCTACATAGCCGGTGGTACTCCACAGCATATAATCCCCGCCGTAGGTCGTATCCGTTGACAACTGCATCAAGACCTTCTCTCCGGGTCTGATGTTCTGAGGGGGAGCGGAGCAGGTGACAATGAGTGTTGCGCTTCCTGCTCCGTGATACCTCGTCTCCGGCCGACTGACCTGCTCGGAATGTGTCAGTTCGGAGGCATCGTAATAAAACGAGGCATAACCATCCTCTCCGATTTCGTCTTCTTCGACTCTTAAATTGGTCTCCTTCAGTCTCCAGTATCCTTCTTCTTTTTTCGCAGCCTCTTCTGCTTCTTCTTGATCTGCTTCTTCTTGATCTGCTTCTTTCTCTGTGCCCTCTTCCGCGTCCTTCTCCGCCTGCGCTGTGTCCGCATCCGGAACTTCCTCCCGGATCAGTTTTTCCATACCGGCTTTCAGGATGCCTTCCTCCTGAAGGTATCTAAGGAAACGCTGCAGTGCTTCCTCTCTGGGATAAGACGACACAAGAGAGACCCAGTTATTAAGAAGATCTCCCCAGTTGAACGAGCCTGCCCGCGCAAGCCTGTCCAGTTCTTCTTCGTCTACATACTGAGACAGGATGCCCCTCACCCTGACGAGCCGGTCCAGGCGGTTTCTCATGTTGTACGGATTTGCTTCGCTCTCTCCGAAAAAGCTGCTCCAATAGCCTGAGGTCAGGACGCCGAGCTCGGAATTCAGCATGGTCTCGATGCAGAGGCGCTCTTTTTCCTTGATCTTTTCCTGCTCCGCTTCCTGCCGGATCCGCGTGTCAAAATATTCCAGGAGAGCATCCTGTCCCCGCTTCTGAAAGACATCGCGGTATTTTTCGGCCAACTGCTTATATTCTTCGAAATCCCAGCCGTATCTGTCACAGACTTCCTTAATCTTATCGAGGTTGTAGAAGCGGTTCACCATTTTGCCTTTCACGAAACCGCTGGAAGTGTTGATAAATGTCAGGAAACTCGCATGGTTCGTATCCTGATCATGAGGAAGGACGTAATTGCCGAACAGGCCCTCCGCACCATTCTTATAGACGTGGTAGAGCTCCTCGATCTCTCCCTGTTTCCATTCGATGAACATAAGGTCCATCTGTCTGGCCAGAAAGACAGTTCCCTTGGTGGTGAACTCCACTGCGGGATGTACGCCCTGCATGATGCCGCCAAGTTCCTCTGCGGCTCCCTCCCAGTCGCCTTCCACCATCCGTGCCGACATTCTGGCGAGGGCATTGGTATTGCCCACCACAAACTCAGCCGCTCCGCCCTTGAACTCGCTGTCCTCGACCTTGGGGTCCTTGGATTTATTGATTTTATCGGTCAGTCCCTGCTCATCCCAGGCATGCATAATGGCACCGAGAACAATGTCCTGCAGACCTTCTTCCTGCGATTCCAGGTCGCCTTCCAGCACAGCCTTCATGAGGGTGGTGCCTGTCTTGACGCCGGTCTCGATCGTATTCCCGTACGGATTCGGGTCAAACTCATCTCCCTTGAAACGCCCGCCCAGGTAATTGATCGTGCTGTCGATCAGGTCCTTAGCTGCATCATCTCTGAGTCCCAGCGCTTCCACATGTGCTTTTACATAAGGTTCCAGCGCCTCCGCTGTCTGCCGGTTGATGTCCTGCTGCTGCACGACCTGCCTGCTGTACTCATTCAGGAACTCATCGATCTGCTTTTTCTGCTTCAGCGTCACGCCGGCATATTCGGAAAAATGCGGCAGTGCCACAGACATCGTCCTGTTTTCCAAATCAAAGGAATCCGGCCAGAGGATCCTCTCTTCTCCGGTCTTTTCATCAAAATAAACAAAAGCAAGACGATCCAGCTGCTCCTCTCCTTCAGGGATCGGAATTGTAAGGACGACATCCGAATCAAAGAATTCGCCTTCATAGGACTCGCACTCGATCCTGACGGGCGCAGAGATCAGCTGATAATCCTCCGGATTCTGGAACTCGGATATCGAATCCTGTGAAACAGGTTCGACGGATACGACCGTCCCCCCGGGAAAAGCATCTTCTTCGATCTGCAGGGAAAACCCGTTCTGTTCAATGCTGCCGATCACCGGAGCCTCGCCATCCACTACCTGCGCCTTCGCGGCGGAACTCGGCTGAATACCGCCGGAAGTCGTGTCGGACGCCTGTTCCTTCTGGAATTCTTCATAGTATTCAATACTCTCCTGCCTGTAGGCATCGTAGCGTCTTTCTTCAATCAGGTTGCGCACCAGGACAACCACAAGGACGACTGCAGCGACTGCTGCAATAATCGCAATGATCTTCCCTGAACCGGAATTTCCTTTTGCCGGTCTTGCGGGTCTCGGTCCGGAATTTCCGTTTACGGCTCCCGGTTCAAATTGATTTCTGCCCTGCGCCGGCTGCACCGGTGCACTGCCTGCATTGCGTGGTGCGTTGACCGGTCTCTGTCCTGTTTGTCCTGCCTGACCTTCTTGTCCTGCTTGTCCTGCTTGTCCTGTTGCGACTTGAAAACCGCATCTGCGGCAGAACCTCGCACCTGGATCGATCGGATTGCCGCAGTTGCGGCAGTATTTCATTCTTTATGCCATTGCCTGAGCCCCTTTTCCGTTTTATTTGTTGTTCCTGCCCGTCGTAAACATTGCTCTGCCCGGGTTATTCATTGTTCCTGCCTTCGTCCGGTCGGACATTATTTTACAGATTTATCATAGCAGACAGAAATCCGGTATGCGGGTGATGTCACAATTTGTCATTGACAGTTCAGATGTCACGCCTGGTGGGTGAGATGTAGACGGAATGGGGATGGAATGAGGCGGGATGGGGATGGAATGGGGATGGCTAGGATGATATAGGGATGGAATGAGGATGAAACCAGCGATTTGTACCTGGTCTTGCTTTTTTCTCAATTCAGGTACAAAAAAAGCCCGTTACTACGGGCTTTTTTAGTCGAAGTGACTGGATTCGAACCAGCGGCCTCTGCGTCCCGAACGCAGCGCTCTACCAAACTGAGCCACACTTCGATTCCCCTTAAGGGCAAAACATATCTTACAATAACGGATTTTTCTTGTCAAGCCTGAGTTCGAAGGATAAGATAGAACGGAATTGGCTCTGCCTTGAACATACTCTGAGCAGCCTTTCAGGAAGCGAGGACGGCCTTGAGAAGAAGAGATCTGACCAGCGGCAGTATATTCGGCAACCTGCTGTATTTTTCTGTTCCATACCTGATTTCCTGTTTTCTGCAGACCTTTTACGGGCTGGCAGATCTGTTTATCACGGGGCAGTTCAACGGCGCCTCCACGATCTCGGCCGTGGCAATCGGCTCTCAGCTGATGCATATGCTGACGGTCATCATTGTCGGACTGGCGATGGGCGCCACTGTAGCCATCGGCAATGCGGTCGGCGCGAAAGACGCGCGGGAGGCCGGGCGCAATATCGGCGCTGCCGTGTCGGTCTTCGCCGTGTTCTCCGTGGTGGTCACCGTGCTGCTGGTTCTCACGCGGGGTCCGATCCTGCGCATCCTGGCCACGCCGCCGGAGGCCTTTCAGGAGGCCGGGCAGTATGTTCTGGTCTGCTTTATCGGCATTCCCTTCATCACCGCCTACAACGTCATCAGCAGCATCTTCCGCGGGCTGGGTGACACGAAGAGCCCGATGATTTTTGTCTTCGCAGCCGGTGTCATCAATGTCATCCTGGACTATATTCTGATCGGTCCCCTCGGCATGGGAGCGATGGGCGCCGCCCTCGCGACGGTCATCGCACAGGCGCTCAGCGTGCTGCTGGCCCTGTTCTTTCTAAGAAATGCACTGCGTCCCCGGAACGCAGAGGCCGCTCCGGCCATTTTAAAGCTGCAGGACTTGAAGCCGGACGGCCAGGTGCTCTCCCGGATTCTGAAGGTCGGCATTCCGGTGGCCTGCCAGGACGGCCTGATCCAGGTCTCCTTCCTGGTCATCACTGCCATTGCCAACAGCCGCGGCGTGGATGTGGCCGCCGCGGTCGGCATCGTAGAAAAGATCATCAGCTTCCTGTTCCTGGTACCTTCCGCGATGCTCTCCTCCGTCTCCGCCATTGCTGCCCAGAATGCGGGGGCCGGCGAAGACGAGCGCGCCCTGAAGACGCTGCATATGGCCGTTATCACCTGTGTGGTCTACGGCATTCTCACGGTCATTGTCTGTGAGCTGTGGACGCCGCAGATTGTCGGGTTCTTCACGGATCAGGAAGCCGTCATCCGCCTCGGCGCCCAGTACCTGCGCTCCTATGCTTTCGACACCATTGCTGCCGGCGTACACTTCTGCTACAGCGGCTACTTCTGTGCCTACGGCAAGGCCATCTACTCGTTTATTCATAACATTGCGTCGATCATTCTGATGCGGATTCCCGGCGCCTGGCTCGCCTCCGTGCTTTACCCGGAGACCCTGCTGCCCATGGGCGCCGCCGCCCCGCTGGGCTCGCTTCTCTCCGCTGTGATCTGCGTCTTCCTCTGCCGGCATATGCTGAAGGAGCGCGCAAGGCAGTAAACAATTTGACGTTTCCATTCCCTTTTGTTACGCTCTCCGTAGGGCGGAAGCATCCGCCATGTATTTTATGATGGGGGAATGATCATGACAGGCAAGGAACTGGCCAGAATTCTTGGGATTTCGGAAACAGCTGTTTCCATGGCGCTGAACAACAAGCCGGGTGTCAGCACCCAGACGCGCAACAAGGTCAAGGCTGCGGCAGAAAAGTACGGCATGGATCTGTCTAAATTTGCCGCGCTGCCGACGCTGAATTCCATCTATCTTGTCTATTACAGAAGACACGGCGCAGTCCTGGTTGATTCCACCTTCTTCTCCGAACTGACTGAGGGCGTTGAGCACGCCTGTGCCTCCGCAGGGTACCGGATTTATACCGTAAACGTGCATGAGCAGGAAGACCTGCGCCGCCAGATCGATGAGATTTCATTCAAGGATGCCGTGGGAATCATTCTGCTCGGAACAGAGATGCGCGATGATGATTTCAACGTGCTGGCCTTCTCCCGCGTTCCGATCATTCTTCTGGACAATCACTTTATTTCTTCCAAGGTGGACTCCGTCCGGATCAACAACGTGGACGGCGCCTTCCTGGCCACCAATTATCTGATCAACAAGCGCAAGACCCAGCCGGGCTATCTCCACAGTTCCTTCTATATCCGCAACTTCAGCGAGCGCCATGAGGGTTATGAAAAGGCGCTCCGCTACAACGGCATGTCTCCCACGCAGTCTGTTGTACATAAACTGACCCCCTCTATTGAGGGGGCCTATAATGAGATGCGTGAATATCTTGAGAAAAAGGGCGCGCTCGCGGACTGCTATTTCGCAGATAATGATCTGATCGCCATCGGCGTGCTGCGGGCACTGCGGGAAGCGGGATACTCCGTTCCGAAGGACGTGGCTGTCATCGGCTTCGACGATATCACCATGTGCAATTACACAGATCCGCCGCTCACCACCGTGCATGTCCCCAAGCAGTACATGGGCTACATGGCTGTGGAACGCCTTCTGTCCACTCTCGGAAAGAAAGATTTCTATCCAGTCGACATTTCCATCTCCGCACACCTTGTCGTGCGCAGATCTGTCTGATTCCACTCCAGCAGACGCCATATTGCAGGCGCCTTATCCCTCTAACTCCGCCTCGATCACATAGCTTCCGGCTGTAAAGACCGCGGGAAGTTCTGCCTGTGTGACAGGCTCGCCGTTCAGGCGGATGTTCTTCAGCGCTCTGTCCGCCTTAAAGCACAGCTCGCAGTCAAACGGAACCGTAAAGGTATATTCGATGCGGTTTCCGTCCATCTTCCAGCCCGCCTCATAAGTGCCGCCGGCAAACCTGACGCAGGTCTTCGCCTCGCCAAGCCGCGCATCCGGGTGCGGTGCGAGAACCACCGCGGTGCCGGCGGGCTTTTCTTCCACCAGCTGCAGACCGCAGACAGCCCGGTAAATCCACTCCACAATCACACCGTAGGCGTAGTGATTCAGGCTGTTCATGCCGGTTCCGCTGATCTTTCCGTCCGGCAGGATGGAATTCCAGCGCTCCCAGACCGTCGTCGCACCGAGATTGACCTCATACAGCCAGCTCGGATAATCCTCGGTAAGCAGCAGCGTGTATGCGAGATCGGTGTGTCCCGTCTCTGTCAGTGCATCGCACAGGTAGGCGGTTCCGACAAAGCCGGTCGCCAGATGATCCTTCCACAGGTGCAGCAGCTCCACGAGCCGCTCTCCTGCTGCCGGCTTCTCTTCCTCGTCAAAAATGTTCAGGTGAATGGCAACTGCGTAGGCCGTCTGTGTCCGGATCGAGAGCTCTCCCGGCCCTGTGACATATTTTGCCCGCACTGCTGCCCGGACCTCGCCGGCGATTTTCTCATAGTACGCCGCGTCTTCCTTGATCCCGATCAGTCTGGCCGCCTTCGCAGTCAGCTGTGCCGAGTGATAGTAGAAGGCCGAGGCGATGTAGTGCTTATCCGTGCCGCCCTCGCGGTTGTCCATGTCATTGTCGCTCGCCTCCACATCCAGGCTGAGCCAGTCTCCGAAGTGGAAACCGCAGGTCCACAGGCGTTTCCCGCCGCAGTGATTCTCGTCCATGCTGATGATGAAATCGACCCACTGCTTCATATTGTCATACTGCTCTGCCAGCCAGCGCAGGTTTCCGCTGTGCAGGTACATGTCCCAGGGAATGATGGCCGCGGCATCGCCCCACACACTCGCGCCGCCCACGCCCCACAGATCCTCTGTCACGTCAAAAGGCGGCTCCGCGCATTTTTCCTGGGCAATGGTCAGGATGTCAGGCACCACATAGGGCACAGCTCCGTCCATCCCGCGCTGTTCAAGGGCCATATCCTTCAGATACTTTCTGAAAAAGCTCTGGGTGCGCATGTGATAGGATGCCGCATTGGCAAAAATCTGCGCATCGCCGGTCCAGCCGCACCGCTCATCGCGCTGCGGGCAGTCTGTCGGGATGTCCAGGAAATTGCCCTTCTCGCCCCATTTGGTATTCTCGATCAGGCGATTGATCTTGGCATTTGCTGTCTCGATCCGGCCGGTCTCCTGAAGATCTGAATAGATCGCCGCAGCAGTGAAGTCTGCCTTGTTGATCTCATCCACGTCCATGCCGGTGACCTTGACATAGCGGAAGCCGTAGAAGGTAAAGTGCGGGCGGGCAGCCTTTCTTGTTCCGTCTGAAATCCATCTGAACTCTGCCGTGGCAGAGCGCAGGTTCTCGTTGTAGAAGCAGCCGTTCTGCATGACTTCGCTGTACTGGAGGATGATCCGTCTGTCCAGCGGCGCCTCGGCGGTGAATTCCACCCAGCCGGTGATCTCCTGGCCGAAATCCAGCACGGTTTCGCCCAGCGGAGTGCGGATGATCTCCTTCACCGGGAAAGTCTCCCGTCGCACCACCGGCAGGCCGGTCATGGGCTCCAGCGATGCCTGCGGCGCCTCGGCATATTTTGCCCGGGAGATGTCCCGATAACCCGGAGCCGCGATCACCGCGTCCCGTCTGGCGTCATAGACCTCGCCGTCATAGATGCCTGAAATCAGGATCGGTGAGCGCAGGCACATCCAGGTCTCATCGGTTCCGATGACCTTCCCGCCGATCTGAAGATCCGCGATCAGCTTGTATTCATCTCCGTAGTACTCCCGCAGCTGTCCGCCGACCAGATACCCGAAGCGTCCCTTGTACCAGCCCTCGCCGAGCCAGACATCCAGGACATTTTCCCCTTCCTTCAGGAGCGGTGCGATGTCATAGGTCTGATACTGCACGTGATACCGGCAGTCCGTAATATACGGCGTCCGATACTGATTTCCGATCTTCTCACCATTCAGATACGCCTCATACAGGCCGAGTCCGCAGATATAAAGCCGGGCTTTCTGTGACACCTCTTCGGCGGTGAGCTCGAATTTCTTCCGGAAAATGGGGTGCATCTCCTGCGTCATGGGAGAAGTGATCCATCTGCCCTGAAAGCCGCCGGCTCTTCCGCCCTCGAAACAGGCCTCGTCGCTTGCCGTATCGCCGGTCTCATCGGTCACCTGCACGCGCACATAATAGGTCTTTCCATCCTTTGTGATGCCGGACAGATCCGGCGTATATGCCGCGCTGGAAAGCCTGGCTTCCCCGCTGTCATAGAGGACGGTGGAAAAATCTTCCCTGTCCGACAGGATGAAGCGCGAGGCGGCCTGCCGGCTGCCGCGAGCCTCCCGGACCTCCCAGGAAAAAGTAACATTCTTCAGATTGATACCGATCGGGTTGATCTGATCATTGATACGCAGATTATTGATTTTCACTTCCGTATTTCCTCCTGATTCCGCTCCTCGCCGGAGAGGCATCCCGCACAAGTGCGGGATAAGTCCGCGTCAGTGCTTCCGGGCATAAAGTGCCAGCTTCGCATACAGGTCATTCAGAATCAGATGCGAATCCACCTCCCGGTAGACCCGGATCGGCCGGTTGAGACCGGTCTGCACATAGGTCATGTCCCGCGTGATCAGCGGTGCCTGCACCCAGTCATAGCAGAAGCGGTGTTCATAAAGCAGCACGCCCACCGCCGGGGAATCGCCCAACACCCAGGTCTCTCCGCTGCGGAAATCCGAAAGGCGGGGAATATCTTCCCTGGCGTGTTCATTCATCTGGTCCAGCAGGTATTTCCCGATGGCGCCATGAGGATAGACATTGTACTCCAGCTCCGCGAGGGAAACGGCCATCATCTCATAGACGTTCTTCGGAATCTGCCACACCGGCACCTTGCTGGAGAAGACCACATTGGCGGCCTCGATATCGTTGCCCAGATTAAACTCAATGCCGCCGTTGGGATAGCGGCCGCCGCCGATCCAGATCACGGTGCAGCGCTGTGCAATCCGGGGCTCCATCAGCAGCGCGCTGGCCATGTCAGTCAGCGGCCCCAGGACCAGAACATAGAGCGGGCGCGGGTCATCCTTCATGGCCTCATCCACAATCTTCTGTGCGCCCTCGCTCACCTGCGGCGTTGCCTTGTCCGGGATGGCCCGCCCGGCGCCGCGGAAAATCATTCCATCCTTCTCAAAGCCCATCAGATCGAAAATCTTTTCCAGCTCCAGATAACTTCTCTCCATGGAATCCGGCAGCCGCGTCCCGAAATGAGCCGCGATAAAGCCGCAGTTCTCCAGCTTGGGCGAGAGCAGCGCCTGCACGATGGCAAACTGGTCATCCGCCTCATTCTTCGCATCGGTGTCGATCAGGACCCGTACGATCTTTTCCTCCGGTACATCAAAAGCATAATCTATATAACGCATGTTTACTCCCTTTCTGCAGCTTGTCGTCCGCCCATCCACTAAGAAAATTCATTCAGAACATTCACCGGGAAGAAAACCGCCATGTCCTCATCCTCTTCCGGGCTGCGATTATTCCAGGCAAAATATGGTATCAGCCGGACAGGTACCTGCTCCGGTTCCTGATCGCGCATCGTTCTGTAGAGTCCGCCGGACCAGGCCGGTGCGCAGAGCATGGTTCCCGTCAGCGCCGTCAGCGGCCGGCCGTCGATCTCGCAGCTCTTAGGCTCAAAATCACCTGCGGCCATAAAGCGCAGATCCCGCATGCGATCCCGGTACGCCTCCGGAAGATCCGCCTGCTCCAGGCAGTAGACCAGCGGTCCGCGCTCCAGCGCCGCCCGTCCCCGGTCCTCTTCCGCCATCGGATGAACCTGTGTCAGACGCGCAGGCATATCCAGCTTCAGCTCAATCCGGAAGGTCTCCGGATGATGAATTTCAACTGCCTCGTAGAAGCCCTCCTTGTCCTGTGCCTCCAGCGTTTTCTTCACGGTCTCAGCCCCATCCCGGATCTCAAGCTCCGCCTTGTCCGCCCAGCCGGGGATCCGCAGAAGAAGTCTGAGCTTCACCTGTGCTCCAGCTTCCAGTTCCGCTTTTGACGGACGCTGCGCAGCACCTGCTTCGCCGGGCTGAATCTCCTCCGCATGGAAGCAGATCCGCCCATCGAAGGGATAGCCCGTCTCCTGAACAAGAACCAGTCTGGTTCCATCGGGCAGCGTCAGTTCTGTGCGGCTGGCGCCATACAGCCCCGTGTAGACGTCAGGAACCTGCGCAGCGCCGGATTTTGCCTCGTCCTCCTGTGCCTTTCCGCACACGTATGCGTACTCGGAGGTCTGCGCCAGGAGCCGCGCCAGGTTGGGCGGGCAGCAGTAGCTGGTGATATAGCCGGTTCTATGAAGCGGCCAGACCAGCTCATACTCAAGCTTTCCGCTGCGCTCCAGCATGTTCTCGTAGAAAAAGCGCAGGCCGTCGAGACTGACAGCCGCCAGGCTGGTGTTCAGCAGGGCGCGCTCGATCAGGTCAAAATATGACGCGCGGGGCTCAATGAGAAACATTCTGTAGGCCCACAGAATCAGACCCACGCCCGCGCAGGTCTCATTGTAGGCGGTCAGGTTCGGCAGCTGATAGGCGTAGCCGTAGGCCTGGTGAATCAGCTGGTGCGAGAAGAAATTACCGTAGGGGGAGGCGCCGTTGTAAAGCGCACCGCACCCGCCGGTCAGATAGAGCTTGTGGGCTGTCAGATCTTCCATCACACTGCTTAAGACCGTGAGGTAATCCGGATCGCCTTCCTCCAGATACAGGTCGGCAAGACCCGCATACAGGTAGTTGGCCCGGACGGCGTGGCCGATGATTTTCCGGTGCATGCGCAGGGGCAGCCGGTCCTGATTGTCATCCATGCCGTTCTTCACAGAATCCCGCAGCTCAATGGCGGTCCGCGCAAGCCGCAGATACTTTTCGTCGCCGGTCGCCCGGTACAGCTCAATCAGTCCCATGTAGTGAGAGGGACAGACTGCGGTCTGCACCTCCTGCTTCTTTATGGTCTCCGCGTACATTCCGTCCAGATAATCCGCGGTCTTCTCCGCGATGGCCAGGAAAGTGCGGCGGCCGGTCAGCCGGTAGTGAAGTGCCGCAGCGGTAAACATGTGGCCAAAATTGTACACTTCGAAGTCATTGATGTCGCCCATGCGGTGGACGCCGTTTCCGTCCCGCTCTCCGAGAATCTGCTTGGTGGAGAGGTAGCCGTCCGGCTGCTGGGCGCGCCCGATGAGCGCGATGTAATCCTCGATTTTATCCCAGAGCGCCTGATCGTCCTGCGCTGCGGCGACATAGCAGGCGGCTTCCATCCATTTGTAGAAATCGCCGTCTCCGAAAACTGTTCCGTCGTGATGGCCTTCGGCCTCTCCGGCGCAGATCCGGAAGTTTTCCAGGATATGACTGATATTCTTATCTTCAAACATCGAAAGCAGCAGCGGAACGGTCGCCTCCGCATTCTGCTTCTCCACGGTCTTATAAAAGCCCTCTGTCCAGTGCACCGCACCGGAAGGCAGCGGCACAGCCTGCGCATAGGGGGATCGATTGGTATCTGTCAGCATGATTGCTCTCCATTATTTCTGATTCAGAGAATCGTTTCCGGGTTTTTCGGTATTCTGCAGGGTTCTGCCTGTGCAGATGCTGCAGCAGTGCATTACAGCAGGATTACAGCAGGAGTGTCAGAATCCTGCGCAGAGAATCCTCCTCTCCGACATTGCCGGGGAAAATAACATAGAGAATTCCCGGGAAGCGGCTTTCTTCTCCGCAGCGCCAGACGGGTATGCCGGGCAGGATCTGTCCGGCCACCTCCGCCTTCTTCACCTGAAGCGCCTTGACACCCAGGTCGCTGGAGGTAATGCCGCCCTTGGCGACCAGGAAGGCCGGCCTGATCTGCAGCCGTCCCACCACGCTGCAGAGCGCATTGGATATTTCCACGGAGCGCTGCAGAGCCGATTCCTTCGTGTCGCCCGCCACCTGCAGCACCTGTCTCTCTGTATAGACCACCGGCGTGATCCCCTGCAGAAGGTCCTGCTCGACCAGCGCCCGGACCCGCTCACTTTCTTCTTCGAGCGTTCCGTCGAATACAGCAGCGGCCCGGAAGGGGATATAATCCAGCCCCGCAAGGCCCTCCAGGCGCTCCAGCTGCCTGGTCGTCTTCGCGGTATGGGATCCCGCGACCACCAGTCCCGCACGGGTTCCATCCGGTCTGTCAGCACCCAGGAGCTCTTCCCGGGTCAGCAGCGGTCTGTCGGAAACCGCGCCGAAAGCTTTTACAAAATCTGCCGCCGTGCGGTACAGGAACCGCCGGCCGGCGCGCAGTGCGCGGTACAGGGCACTGCAGAAAACCCGCATATCCTGCGGTGCGAGCGCATTGACAATCACCGGTGCGGCGTCTTTCGTCTCCAGAAGGAGCTGCTCCACCGCGTCCACATCTCCGGTGCGCAGCAGCATCAGATCCACAGAGCGGACAGCAGAGGCCGGAATTCTTCCGCCGGTCTTCTCCTCCACATATTCCCGCAGATCCGAGTGCGTGTAGCCGAAGGTTTCGTCCCGGGCAAATTCTGTCTCTGCAGCCGGAACCAGCTCATCTCCGGTCTTTACATAGTGAACATTGCCTATTGTAAATCGTCCGCCCGCCTCGAAGAACGGTGCGAGGATCAGCCCGTCTGAGGGCCCGGCTTCCTCTCTCAGAACGCGCTCCAGCACGTCTGTCTCCAGCGGAAAGTGTCCGCGCAGCGTGGAGTCACTGCGGCTGATCATCTGGAAGGGCGTTCCTGCGGCTGCCTGCCTGCAGCGCGCTGCAATCTCACTGTGAATGCGCTCCGTTTCCTCCCGCTGCATTCCCCGCGAATTCGTCAGAATATAAAACAGCGGATCCCCCGATGCGAAGGCTTCACGGATCGTTTCAGGCGACCAGTCCGTATAGACGGGAATATCATGTACGGTCTGTACGCCGGTCGGATCATCATCGAGAACGATCAACCTGCCCGGATAGGACCGGGCACTCTCTGTAAGCTCTGCCTCCGCAGCCGCGATCCGCTGCGCATGCTCTCCGGAAATCTGATTCCAGTACGCTGTCTGCTCAGAATAGGATAAGTGTTTCAATTTACTCCTCTCTGTCCCGCTCTGATCCCCAGAATCTCACGGGCTCTTGTGCTGGTCATCACATCTGCGCCAGCCTCGCGGATCAGCTGAGCCGCTTTCTGAACGATCGGTGCATTCCGGTCTGTCCTGACACCCGGCGCAAGGATATCCGAGTCCTCAAAGCCCACACGCAGGGAATCCGCGCCCAGCGAAAGCGCATGCCGCATCATCTCCCAATCCTCGCGGTGCGCCTGGGTATAACCCCATAAGATCTCTTTCTTCTGCAAGGCCTCAGGTGTAAAGGTCTCAGCCAGGAAATCCAGCATATGCCGCAGCGCCGCCGGCGTGGCGGGCATCTCTCCCGGATGTCCGAAGACCAGTGCAAACAGAACCGGCTTCGGGAAATCATATTCCTTCATCAGCTCAGATACTGTATGAATCATCCCCAGCTCGAAGACTTCGATCTCAGGCACCTTTCTGTTTTTCAGAATCTGGTCCACACAGTACCGCACATCCTGGATCGGATTACAGTAAACCGCATCGCCCAGATTGACCGAACCCACATTCAGACTGTTTGCTTCCACCCAGTCCGGCGTGCAGGGCGCGCAGCGCTCCTCAATGCTCAGATTCGAAACGCCGCCCGTCGAAATCTCAATCACAATATCGCACTGCTCGCGGATCCTCCGCACCGTCTCTGCCAGAAGAGACAGGTCGGGCGTCAGCGCGCCGTTTTCATCCCGCACATGCAGATGGACCATCGCTGCGCCGGCCTCATAACAGGCACAGACATCCTCCGCAATGGCTGCCGGGTCAATCAGATGAGGCGCACCGCTCACCGGTGCGACCGACAGAAGCACTTCATGCATGGCAGACCCCCTTGGCAATCAGGGCCGCCTTCAGCGCTGCGGCGCCGAACCGCGGGCTGGAGAGAACCGTCTTCTGGTACATTTCAGCGATATATTCCTCGCAGTAAGCCATGCTGCCCTGTGCAAAGACAATGACATCCACCTTGTCAGCAATGGTTCCGGCCGACTCAGCCATCCGCTGGCGGAATTCATCCTGATTCAGTCCGAAGGCACCTTCCACCAGACAGGGAACCAGCTCAACATGTTTCCCGCAGGCTCTGCCCATTCTCTCAATCGTGCGCATGGTCGGCTCCATGGTAGTCGGAAGCGTCGCCATCACGCCGATGCGGATGCCGCTCCGAACCGCCTCCCGGCACATCTCCTCGTCGATCCGCACGATCGGAACGCCCAGATATGCGGCGGCGTCCTGCGCGGCGTCAGCGACTTCACCGACAGAGGAGCAGACATTCAGGATCGCGTCGCATCCCTCCCGGACGGCATTCATAAACATCGTGATCAGGTGTGCCGCGGGTTCAGCAGTGACATAGCCGGCCTCCCGCACCTGTGCAAGAATTTCCGGCGCCTGCTGTTCATAGATCTCCACTTCGCCCAGCTGCAGCCGGACCTGTTCGTTCACCATCTGAATCAGTTCCGGGGTCGTACTGGTATAGACAATTCCGATTTTCATATTCTCAAACTTTCTCCAATTCTCTGATCATATTCAGAACTAAGATATTCCAGTTAATAAATCCGCCGTTCATGACCGGCTCCCCCGTCGCGGGATCATAGTATTCGTGGAGGCACCCGGTCTTCTCAAGATCTCTCTCCAGAAGATTCACGCTCCGGCGGCACATTTCTCTCGCCTCATCCACAAAGCCGTAATTCAGCATGCCGCGGAACACACAATAATTGGCCACCAGCCAGATCGGTCCGAGCCAGTTCGAGGGATTGTTGGTCGCCTCGATATTGTACATGGGCTCGTTTCTTCCCAGCGTCGGGATGCCGTAGGCGCTTCCGAAGGCCGCTTCATCATGGAAGTGGGCACGCAGGGCCTGTGCCTGTTCCTGATCCGCAAAGCCGGCCAGCAGCGGAAGAAAACCTGTCCAGGTCGCAATCCGGATCGGCAGACTTTTCCAGAAAACGCCCAGTCCCTGATGGAACCAGTCATATCTGCGTGTCTCCACATCCACATCCACCGAATAGTAGAAGCCGTCCCGGCGGTCAAACATCTGCTCCTGAATCGCAGCAATGAGCCGGATTTTCTCCTGTGCCATCCGGTCAGCCTGCTGTGCCCAGTGCGCTGCCTGGACTGGATTATCCATGCCGGCTGCCTGGGCGCCGGCCCGGTAGATCTTCTCTGCCGCCTCCAGCTCCATCACCATGAAGCTGTTCAGATAGATATTGGCTGTGGAGCGCTTCGGTCTGCCGAAGGAAGCCGGATCATTGTCCATGCCGATCATGATGTCATCGACCCAGACATACAGGCCGCTTCTCTCATGCAGGTAGTCTGCCCTATAGCGCTCGAAATATCGGTCCAGTCCCTCCAGATGCGGGAAGACCCAGCTGTAATCGCCGGCGTACTCACTGATCAGGCTGATCTGCTGGCACAGAAACGGCTTATGCATATTCATCAGCACGCCGTTCTTGTGCTGAATGTTCAGATAGGGCTCCGGCCACTTCCCGTTCTCAATCATCATGGGAATGTAGCCGTCCTCCAGCTGCCAGTCGAAGAAGTTCTGCACATTGCCCCTGGCATGGCGCAGGATCTTCTGTTCTGCATCCGGCAGCGAAAGCTGATCCGTCAACGGCAGCAGACCGTAGACGGACCAGTATGTGTCCCAGTCCCAGACATTTCCGTCATAGACGGAGCCGGGATCTATAAAGGGATAGTGTATAAAACCGACCGGGTTCTTTAAGACCTTGCCGATGTTCTGATCAATATATTCCAGAATCATATTCTGTCCTCAGCCCTTCACCGCGCCGGCTGTCATACCTTCGATAATCGCCTTGTTCAGGAAGGTGTACAGGAACAGCATCGGGAGAATACTCATGGAGATGGAAGCAAAGATCGCGCCCCAGTTCTTGGATCCGAACTCATCCGAGAAGTACAGCAGTCCTGTCTGCACCGTCTTGAGCTCTGATTTGCTGATGAAGGTCATGGAGAAGAGCAGGTCGTTCCATTTGAAGAAGAACTGCAGAACCAGGACCGTGACAATCGCGTTCTTCATCATCGGCACGACGATATAATACATCAGCTTGTAAATATCGCATCCGTCGATGACGGCCGCCTCAAACATGTCATTGGGCATGGTGCGCAGATAGCCGGTCATCAGGAAGATCGAAAGCGAAAGACCGAAAGCGATGTAGGTGATAATCAGACTGAAGTAGGTGTTGGTCAGCTTCGTGCGCACAAACATCTGATAAAGCGGGATCAGCGAGGTCGCAACCGGCACCATGATGCCGATCTGGAAATAGCGGGCGACCGCTTTCTTCATCTTCCACTGCATCTTGACGCAGGCAAAGGAAACCGTGGTCGAGAAGACGACGATGAAGACCAGCGAGATCAGTGTGTCGATCAGCGAGTTCTTGAAGAACGTCGCCATGTGTCCTCTGGTCCACGCCTCCACATAGTTCTGCCAGTAGAAGCCCTTGGGCAGCGCATAGGCGGGATATTCCACCCACTCACTGTTGCGCTTGACGGAGGCTGTCAGCAGCCAGAAAATCGGATAGACATCAATGATCAGAACAAGCAGAATGACAATCTTGCTGATGATGGATTTCGGTGTGATTTTCTTGATTTTAGTCATGATCAGATGTCCTCCTTCGAATCAAAAAGTCCGATGATGAAGGAACCGGCAATGCACATCAGGAAGATGAACAGTGCGATGACGGAACCATATCCGACCTTGTTGTAGTTAAAGGCCACCTCATACATGTACATGGACAGCGACTTGGTTGCGTTGCCCGGGCCGCCGCCTGTCAGGGCCTTGGCTGACTCGAACATCTTGACCGTTCCTGAGAAGGAGAAAATCGCACATGTGACAATCATCGGGCGCAGCAGCGGCGCCAGAATGTAGCGGAACAGCTGGAAGGAGCCGGCGCCGTCAATGGCAGCTGCCTCGATGACGTCATCGGAGATGTCCAGAATGGCTCCGTAGAGAATCACGGCATGGAATCCGATCGCAGACCAGATATCCATGACAATCAGAGATCCCAGCGCTGTGTCCATCTCGCCGATCCAGGCGTGCACATACTGCTGCAGGCCGATATTCGCGAGCAGGGAATTCAGGAGACCATAATTCGGCTGAATCTCGTAGATCTTGGCAAACAGCTGACCGACAGCAACCGTCGGCAGAACCACCGGGAAGAACAGCAGTGTTCTGATCAGGTTCTTGAAGCGCTTGAGCCAGAATCGGAAAAGCAGTGCCATGCACAGTCCCAGTCCAACCTGCCCCACCATGACAAATCCGATATATCTCAGGTTGACAAACAGTGCGTCTTTAAAACGGGAGTCCTGGAAGGGTCTTAAGAAATTCTTCAGGCCCACGAACTCCCACTTCAGTCCCGGTGTCCCGGAAAAGAAGGAATAATAGAAGGAAACAGCGATTGGAGCGATCACGACGATGGTATAGACAATCAACGCCGGAACAACAAACAGTGCGATCGCTTTCTTATTCCCCAATACTTTTTTCATGCCGGATCTCCCTGTTCTCTTGTTGACTGCAGGAGCCGGTCGGCATAAATGCCGCCGGCTCCCTTAGCTTATTTCTTCAGTGCTTTGTAATGGCCGGTAGTGCCGCGCCTTTTTTCAATACTCAGAATCAGTCAGCCATGTCGGCAGCTTCCTGGATGGACTCCATGTAAGCCTGTCCGTCCATATCGCCGGTGAGCAGCAGCTGTACGTTCTCCTGAGCGGTCTTGCTGACCTCAGCGTTCATGGTTGCTTCATACCATGTGAAGGCGCCGGTTGCCTTGTCGATCTCGTCCAGAACGAGCTGCGTGTAAGGCTGGATATCCTCAGCCTTGGTGTTGTAGGTGTAACCCTTGATGGTGCCCTGTGTGCTCATAGCTGCATCGCCGATGTGCTCAACGAAATACTTCAGGAACCATGCTGTGCCGTCATCATACTTTGTCTTGTCCAGGCAGAGGATGTTGCCGCAGTTCATGGAATAATCTGTAGCGCTGCTTATGGACTCGTCAACAACAGGGATGTTGAAGAAGCCGATGCCGTCTACGCCTGCTGTGTTGTCTTCGCTGTTCAGGCTGCCGGAGAACCAGGAGCCGTTGTAGAAGATCGCTGCCTGGCCGTTCATGAGCATCTGGCCTGCTGCGTTCATGGTTACGGTGTTGATGCCTTCGCCGAAGTAGCCCTTCGCTGCCCAGTCTGCAACCTTCTGAGCTGCATCAACATAACCCTGATCGGTGTACTTCGCTTCGCCGTCTGCTGCCTTCTTCATTGCGTCGTTGCCGACAGTTCTGACAGTGATGGCATTGACAACACGGGTGGAACCCCAGGTCTCGCCGGAAGCGCCGCCAGCTACAAGCGGCTGAATGCCTGCATCCTGCAGCTTCTGCAGGTCTTCTTCGAACTCATCCATGGTTGCCGGCGGAGCCTCGATGCCAGCCTGCTCAAACAGAGCCTTGTTGTACCAGAAACCTTCTACGTTCAGGCCGAGCGGCAGATCATAGATGGTGTCGGTTCCGGACAGGGTCTGAAGCAGAGAAGTTGCCGAAGGGGTAACATAATCTGTGCAGCCGATCCGTGCAAGTTCTGCGCCGATATCAACAATCTTGTCCGCCTCGATCAGCTCAACGATCGGCTTGCCGGACTCGTATGCGAAGATGTCCGGAAGATCATCTGCTGCTGCGAGGGTGGTAATCTTCTGTGTCAGGTCTGCGGAAGGAATGTACTCATACTCCCATGTGAAGTTGGGGTTGACATTCTCCTGATACTCCTTGGCGATCATGTTGATCAGAACGCCGTTGTCGTTGTCTTCCGCCCAGATGGTGGAAATCTTCAGGTGCTTCTCAAGCTGCGGATCCTCGCCTGAAAAATCAGAAGATGCCTCAACTGCCTCAGCTGCTTCCTCAGCCGGTGCTGCTTCTTCTGCTGCTTCCTCAGCCGGTGCTGCTTCTTCTGCTGCTTCCTCAGCCGGTGCT
>JAFTFP010000202.1 GCA_017449485.1 Lachnospiraceae bacterium | reverse complement strand
CGGACAGCCTTCTCAACAACCTTTACCGGCTTGGTTCTCATCATGTCACGCAGGGTCGTGTACTTCGCGCTGCCAACATAATCAGAGTGACGGAAGTAGATCTTCTGATCCAGCTTCTTACCGGTAAAAGTAACCTTGTCCGCATTGACAATGATGACATAATCACCTGTGTCAAGGAAAGGAGTGTAAGTGGGCTTATGCTTGCCGCGAAGGATCTTCGCGACTTCGGAAGCAAGACGGCCGAGTGTCATATCCGTAGCATCAACTACATACCATTTCTTCTCGATCGCGTTCGCGCTGGGAATGTAGGTTTTCATCTGTTTTCCTCCAAACTATCGTGCCGTTAATTATCTTAAATCATCAGGCGTGCGATTCGCACCGGCGATCAGGCCGTTCACCAAAACCGGGGAGTCTGGCTATTTTCCGCATTTTTACACGCGAAAAAAAAGGGCCGTAAGCCGTCGCACGTCAAATATTATATCCATCCAGTGATTCTGTGTCAATCAAAATCTGACTCATCTGCCATGTTTTCTGCCGCTGCCGTCCCGCTCTCATCCGGCTGCCGGGAAGCAAACTGATAGTTCACAAGACACAGGCCGCAGGCAGGTGCCGTCGGTCCTGCTGCTCTTCTCTCACAGGCCGCCAGGATGTGCGCCATCTCCTCCGGCGAGGTTCTGCCACGCCCGACATCCATCAGGGTGCCCGCAATAATCCGCACCATATTATAGAGGAAACCCGTTCCGCTGACGCGGATCACAATCATGCGGGGATCCGGCCCCCTGCGGCCCCAGCTGTCTTCCCCTGCGGGAACCTGAAACGGGAGCGCCTGCTCCTCAACAGTGATCTCTGTGATGGTCCGGACGGTTGTTCTGGCCTGCGTGTAGACACTGCAGAAGCTCCGGAAATCATGCTCACCCACCAATGCTGCGACGGCCTGCCGCATTTTGCCCAGATCATAGGGATAATCGGAGAAATGTGTATAGCGGCTGAAAACCGGCAGCGGGCAGGATGCGTTGTAGATTCTGTACTCGTAGGTCTTGACGGAGGCCACTTTTCGGGGATGGTAATCCGCGGCTGCTTCGCAGGAGCTCTGCACCCGGATTGCCTCCGGAAGCCTTGTGTTCAGCGCAGCAGCAAACTTCTGCGCCGGAATCGGACTGTCTGTGTCAAAAACGGCCTGATTGCACAGGGCGTGAACCCCTGCATCCGTTCTGCTGGCCCCGATGATCTCTGGGCACTCTCCCGTCAAGGCACAGACCGCCTTCTGCAACTCCCCCTCGATCGTCGGCACCCCGCTTTTCTGGATCTGGAACCCGGCGTAATCAGTTCCATCATATGCGACTGTCAGTCGAATTCTTTTCATTACAGATTCAGAAGCCTCATTGCAATACACAGGCCGAAGAAGACAGCCAGAATAACATAGGCGATGAAGTCCCGGCGTTCATAGACCAGCGGTTTCATGCGGGTTCTGCCCTCTCCGCCGTGATAGCATCTGGCTTCCATCGCCATCGCCAGGTCATTGGCTCTGCGAAAGGCAGAGATAAAGAGCGGAACCAGAATCGGAACCATGCTCTTCACCCGCTGGATGATGGATTTGCTCTCAAAATCTGCCCCTCTTGCCATCTGCGCCTTCTCGATCTTATCAGTTTCTTCCATCAGAATCGGAATAAAGCGCAGCGCGATGGACATCATCATGGAAATCTCATGCACCGGTACATGCAGCTTCTTCAGAGGCCCCATCAGATTCTCAAGGGCATCTGTCAGCTGCGTCGGCGTTGTGGTCAGTGTCATGAGAGACGAGCCGATAATCAGGAAGACGAGCCGCACAGCCATCTTTATAGCGAAAGACAGACCTTCCCGGGTCACGGTCAGCTTCCAGATGCTGACAAGCGGCTCACCCGGCGTCATAAACAGATTAAAAATCACTGTGACAGCCAGGATGAAGGCGATGGCTTTCATACCCCGGACGATATAGGAAAACGGCACACGGGAAAGGACGATCATGACCGCCAGAAACAGACCCACCGCGACATAACCGGGCCAGCTGTTTACAATAAAAAGCGATATGATATAGCAGAGCGTTCCGACCAGCTTGACTCTCGGATCCAGTCGGTGCAGAACGGAATCTGTCTGATAATATTGTCCGAGTGTAATTTCCTTCAAAATCTACTCCTGTGTCCGAAGCGCTTCCAGTTCACTTCGATGCTTCAGAATTTCTTCCGCCGCTTCCTCATAGGTCAGTGCGTCGGTCTGTATATTCAGCCCGCGGGCCTTAAGCTTGCGCATGATATAGGTGATCTGCGGCGCAGCCAGACCGACCTCCTCCAGCTTCTCTGCCTGCGCAAAGACTTCTGCGGGTGCGCCGTCCAGAATAAAATGCCCGGAATCCATCACCATAATGCGCTCAACGTACCGGGCGACATCCTCCATACTGTGGGAAACCAGCAGAATGGTGATATCGTGCGTCCGGTTCAGTTCGCTGATCATCTCCAGGATGTTGTCACGGCCCTTCGGATCCAGGCCTGCGGTCGGCTCATCCAGGATCAGTACGTCCGGTCTCATGGCCAGCACGCCGGCGATGGCGGCCCGCCTTTTCTGTCCTCCGGACAGGTCAAAAGGTGACTGTGAGAAATGTCTTTCAGAGAAGCCGACGGAAAGAAGGGCTTCCTTGGCCCGTTCCCGGCATTCCTCCTCGCTGAGGCCCTGGTTCTTGGGCCCGAACATTACATCTGTCAGAATATCCGTTTCAAACAGCTGATGCTCCGGATACTGAAAGACCAGCCCGACGTGAGAGCGCAGGTTTCTGCGGTCGTATCCGTCTGCATTGATATCTTCACCATTGTACAGAACCTGGCCCGAGCTGCACTTGATCAGCCCGTTCAGCAGCTGTACGAAGGTTGATTTCCCGGAGCCGGTGTGACCGATCAGCCCGATGAACTGCCCATCCGGAATGGTCGTCGTAATATGATCGATGGCATTGACCGCCATCGCCGTCCCCGCCTCATAAGTATAGCAAGCGTCTTTTACTTCAATCATTCTCGCGGCCTCATATCGTATCTTTCTGATCCGTACTTTCTGTTTTCCGGGGTTTGTTCTGCGGTTTGAGTCCCAGCGCATCTGCCAGTTCGTCTGCCGTCAGAATTCCCGCCGGCAGATCCAGCCCCTTCTGGCGCAGTGCATCCGCAAGCAAGGTGACCTGCGGAACATCCAGTCTGAGCTTCTTCATCCGCTCGACATCAGAAAAGACTTCACGGGGTGTCCCCTGCATGGCGATCTTTCCCTGATCCATCACAAAGACCCGGTCGGCATAGATGGCCTCCTCCATGTAATGTGTGATCAGGATCACTGTAATTCCTTCGACTGCATTCAGTGCCCGGGCTGCCCGGATCACTTCCTTGCGGCCGCTCGGGTCCAGCATCGCAGTTGGTTCATCCATGATAATACATTTCGGGTGCATCGCAATAACGCCCGCGATACTCACGCGCTGCTTCTGTCCGCCTGACAGGCGGTTGGGAGATTTCTTGCGCAGATGCTCAATCTGAACAATACGCAGGCTCTCGTTCACCCGCTCCCAGATCTCTTCTGTGGGAACGCCCATATTTTCCGGCCCGAAGCCCACATCCTCTTCCACTACCTGGCCGATGATCTGGTTGTCAGGATTCTGGAAGACCATGCCGGCCTCCTGACGGATCTTCCAGAGATACTGGTCATCGGTGGTGTCCATGCCATCGACCGTAACCGTGCCCTCTGTCGGATAAAGGAGCGCATTGATGTGCTTGGCGAGCGTAGATTTTCCGGAGCCGTTGTGACCGAGAATTGCAATGAATTCTCCGGCATGCACATCGAGATCCACGTGGTCCACTGCCCGCTGGGATCCCTCTACGTTGCCTTCCTCGTCCCGTCTTAAATAATCATGAATAAGATTGCGAATCTGAATCATAAAACCCTTTGGGGAGCGTCTGCCGCTCCTGGTGTCTTAAAAAGGCGTGTTGCGCCCGACTGTGTTGAAAAAGCCCCCGGGAATCATCTTCCCGGGGGCAATGTGAACCCAGAACAGGCCTCAGACAAGCTCAAGAACAACCATCAGAGCGCCGTCGCCTTTTCTCTGTCCGATCTTGACGATTCTTGTATAACCGCCCTTCCGGTCAGCATACTTTGCACCGTATTCATCGAACATCTTGGCAACCAGATCAACTTCCTTCGTATTCGCCTTGCGGCCGGCAGCCTTCGCCGGAACCTCTACGACGGGATACAGAACGCGCATGATCTGTCTTCTGGCATGCAGGCGGCTCGGAGAATCTTTCTTCACTGTCTTCTCAACTTCTTCAAAAACAGTGACCTTCTTGCCGTCAACTACTTCCTTGACGCGCTTGCCGTCAGCATCCTTCTTCGCAACCTTAGCCTTAACGGTAACAGTCTCGAAGTTGTCCTTTTCCTTCGCTGCAAGGGTGATCAGCGGCTCAACAACCTTCTGAACTTCCTTCGCGCGTGCCTCAGTGGTAATGATTCTGCCCTTGTAGATCAGCTGTGTAGCCTGATTGCGGAGCATTGCCTTCCGAAGCTTTGTCTTCTTGCCAAGTTTTCTGTACTCTGCCATTTTATTTTCTTCCTTTCTACTGAATGGGACCGGCTGCAGTACTCTTCGGATTTACCTGCCGCCCGTCTTGAATCCATCGGCCTGCCGCACACTCTTCGGATTTACTGCATTGGCAGGACTTATCCCTGACGGGAATGTTTAACTGATTACTCCTGAGTTTCAGAACCGGAGCTCAGCTTCAGGCCAAGCTCGTTCAGCTTCTCAAGAACCTCTTCCAGCGACTTGCGGCCGAGGTTGCGAACCTTCATCATCTCGTCCTCTGTCTTCGCGCAGAGCTCAGCAACCGTATTGATGCCGGCTCTCTTCAGGCAGTTATAGGAACGGACAGAAAGCTCAAGTTCATCGATGCTCATCGAAATGGCCGGCTTGTCACCGGGTTCCGGCGGAACAACCATGACTTCTGTTGTCCGTGCATTCTCAGAGAGATCGATAAATACCGCCAGATGCTCGGAGAGCACTTTCGCAGCCAGGCTGACAGCCTCATCGGGTGCGATGGTGCCGTTGGTGGTGATATCCAGCGTAAGCTTATCGTAGTCTGTCTGCTGACCGACACGAGTATCCTCAACTGTTACATTCACACGCTCAACCGGCGTATAGATCGAGTCAATCGGAATAACACCGATCTTCGTATCTGCTGTCTTGTTCTTGTCTGCGCCTACGTAGCCGCGGCCTCTCGTAATGGTCAGTTCAATGAAGAGCTTGGACTTCTTGCCGCTCAGCGTGGCGATGACCTGATCCGGGTTCATGATCGTGATATCCTGATCAACCTGAATATCAGAGCCGCGGACAACGCCCTCACCCTCATATTCAATATAAGCCGTCTTCGGCTCACCCGTCTCACTGGTGTTGCGGATCGCGAGGCTCTTGATGTTCATGATGATCTCAGTCACATCTTCCTTTACGCCTTCGATCGTGCTGAACTCATGCTGAACGCCGTCGATTCTGACCTGGCTGACTGCTGCGCCCGGAAGAGACGAAAGCATGATTCTGCGAAGAGAATTTCCCAGAGTAATGCCATAACCTCTTTCCAGCGGCTCAACAACAAATCTGCCGAAT
>JAFTFP010000201.1 GCA_017449485.1 Lachnospiraceae bacterium | reverse complement strand
TTCCCGGTACAACTGTAATCCGATAGTTTGCTTCCTCGGTTCCTTCATTCAGTTCATAAGTAAATGTATTGCTGCTGACACCCACCAGCGTCTGGCTGCCGCTCACGGTGTACGATGCGCCCTCGCCGGCCGCAAAGCCGTCGCCGGAAACCGTGATGCCGGAATTCTCCAGTTCTGCTGTCGTCAGTGCCGTTCCGTCGTATTCCTTCTCTGCGTCCGCTGAGGTCAGAATCACCTCGCGCGGCAGAATGGTCAGCGTGCCGGGCTGTGTGCGGACATTGAACTGATCCGTCACATCATTGCCGGCGCTGTCCTGTACAACCGCCGCACCCGTGACCGGAACCTCGTAGGTGCCCGCATTTCTTTCTGTGCGGCTGCCGGAAAGACCAGATACTGTGTAGGTCCGTCCCTCAATGGTAAAGGTGTCCGTCACAATACCTTCCGCGCTGTGATCCGCGCCGTCGTAAAGCGCCGATGCGCTCTGTCCGCTGACCGTGATCTCATAGCGCTCCAGGGCGCTGCGGCCCAGGACCGTCAGCGTGCCCAGCACCTGTCGGATCTCATAGTTCTCAGCCTTTGTGCCCTCGTTCAGCCGATAAGTAAAGGTATTCTCCGAGATACCGGTCAGAAGTCTGGAACCGGTCACGGTAAAGGAGACACCTTCTCCCTCTGCAAAGCCGTCTCCGCTGATCTCAATCTCCGGTGCCGTCAGTGTAAGGCCATTGTAAATCTGCTCCGCCGTCGGAGAAGTCAGTGTCACATGGCGCTTTGCAATGGTCAGGGAACCGCTTCTTGTCACGATACGGAACTGATCCGTCACATCATTGCCGGCGCTGTCACGGACCTTCAGATCTCCGGTCACCGGAATCTCATAAGTTCCCGCATCCACACCGGAGACGGAGGCCGCGGCGCCTTCCACGTTGTAGTGAACGCCGCCGATCTCAAAGGAAAGGGCCTCAATGCCGCTCACCGTGTGAGCAGCTGCGTCATACACAGCCTCGCCGGAGCGCGCCTCCAGCGTGATTTCATAGCGCGCGTTCTCCGGTCTTCCGGTAACGGTCAGAAGTCCGTTCACCGTCCTGACTTCGTAATTCTCTTTCTTCGTATTTTCATTGAACTGGCAGGTAAACGCGTTCTCGCTGCTGCCGGTCAGAAGCTGCTGGCCGGTCACTGTAAAGACGGCGCCTTCGCCCTCTGCGAAGCCGTCACCGGAAACCGTGACCTGATCCTTCTTCAGTGCCGTGCCGTCATAAACCTTCTCGGCGCTCTCCGAGGTCAGAATCAGCAGGCGCTTGCTGATCTCCAGCGTGCCGCTTTCCGTCCGGACCACGAACTGCTCCGTCACATCATTGTTCTGGGCATCCCGGACAACCGGCGTGCCGGTCACCGGAACTGCGATTTTTCCGGCGTCCACGGCGCCTGCAGCAGCCGTCAGTCCCTCGACGCGGTAAGTCTGGCCGCCGATCACGAAGGTATCGCTGACCAGGCCCTCCGTCCTGTGCTCCTGCCCGTCATACTTAGCCTGCCCGCTGACAGCGCGGACAACGATTTCATATTTTGCCTCGCGGTTCGTCACCGTGAGAAGTCCCTCGGTCACAGAGATGTTGTAATCCTCAGCCGAGGTGTTTCCATTCAGTGTGTAGGTGAAGCTGTTGGCGCTGCTGCCGGCCACGGTCTGCGTGCCGGTCACGGTGTAAGTCGCGCCTTCTCCCTCGGCAAAGCTTCCCTCCGTCACGCTGACGCTGTCCGCTGTCAGCGGTGCTCCGTCATATTCTTTCGAAACCGTGGCGGAAGTCAGGTGCACGGAGCGCTTTCCGATGACCAGATGTCCCGGTTCAACGCTGACGTAGAACTGAGCTGTGACATCATTGCCGGCGCTGTCCAGCACCCGCGGACTGCCTGTGACCACCGTGGGATAGGTGCCTGCGTGCGTGCCGGATGCCTGTGCTGTGATGCCCTCCACGCGATAGGTCTGGCCGTTCACGCTGAATTCGGAAGAGGCAAAACCTGAGAGCTCATGGCTTGTTCCGTCATAGACGGTCTCGCCGCTCAGTCCTTCGAGGGTCAGCCGGAATTTATCGCCGCGGCTGCGGACCTGAAGCAGTCCGTATTTTGCCTCGATATCATAATCGCCGTCCTGTGCGGTGCCGGTGATGGTATAGGTAAAGGTGTTGGCGCTCTCGCCCTGCAGTGTCTGGGTTCCGCTGAAGGTATACTCCGCGCCGTCGCCCGGTGCGAAGCCGTCGCCGGAGACATTGACGGTGTGCTCAGTCAGCGGTGTGCCGTCGTACTCGCGGGCCGCATCTGCGGAAGTGAGCACCAGGGTCCTCGGGCGGATCTCCAGCGTGCCGTTCTCGGTGAGCACGGCAAACTGCTCGGTGACATCATTGCCCTCCGGATCCGTCACCCGCGCTGTCCCGGTCACAGAGACCGGCCAGGTTCCGGCGTGCAGGCCCTGCCCGGAAGCGGACAGACCGCTCACCGTGAAGTCGATGCCGTCGATGTTGTAGACCGTCTGTGCAAGTCCCTGCAGACTCTGTGTCTGGCCGTTGTACACCAGGGTGTCGCTCACGGCCTTCACCGTGATGCTGTATTTGCTGTCCCGGTTCACAACCGTCAGTGTGCCGGGCTTTTCAGTGAGATTGTAATTGGCCGCATCGGTGCCCTGTCCAAATACAGTGCGGAAGCTGTTCAGCGAGGAGCCGGCAGCTGTCTGGGAGCCGGTCACTTCGAAGGCAGCGCCTTCTCCGGCGGCAAAGCCGTCGCCGGCAATGGTGATGCCCTGATTTTCCAGTCCGAGTGTGGTGAGCGGACGGCCGTCATACTGCTTCGAGACAGAAGCAGAGGAAATCTCCAGATTTCTCTTCAGAACGGTCAGGGAGGCGCCCTGCACCGTGACGTCAAACTGCGGCGTCACATCGTTTCCAGAGGCATCCGCGACCCGGGCCTCGCCGGTGATTTCCATCGGATAGGAACCGGCGGCAGTGCCGACAGCCGAAGCCTCGATGCCGGACACGGTGTAGGTGTTTCCGTTCAGCGTAAAGCTTGTCTCTTCAAAGCCTTCAGCGCGCTTTTCTGTTCCGTCGTACAGGAACTGAGCGCCCCGGGCCTGAAGCTGAATCTCATATTTTCCGGTCCGGTCCAGAACGCGCAGCACGCCTTCCTGCTTCTGCACATCATAGTTGTCCGCGCTGGTTCCGCTTCGGAATGTATAGTCAAAAGTATTGGCGCTCTCACCCACGATGAGCTGGCTGCCCGTCGCGGTAAAGTCTGCGCCCTCGCCGGTGACAAAGCCGTCGCCGGAAACACTCACGCCCTGATCCGGCTTGTCTGCCGTCGTCAGCGGTGTGCCGTCATATTCCTTTTCCGCATCTGCACTGGTCAGCAGGATGCTCCGCTTTCCGATTGTCAGGCGTCCCTGTGCCTGTGCCGTCTCATAATTGTGGTTCTGCGCGCGGACGAGGTATTCCAGTGTGCCCGCGTCTGTGATGGCAGGGGCCTCTTCGCGCCATGTGGCGCCGCCGTCCGTGCTGTAGGAAATCTGCGTTCCCGCCGGAAGATTGGCAGAAGCGCCGCCTGCAAGCGGTGTGCCGTCATAGAGTCTCTGCGCTGTCACGGCGGTGAGCGGAATCGCGCCCGTTGTGATCGTGAAGGTGCCCGGCAGATAAGTGATCAGATAGCTTCCCTGCTGTTCTTCACCGGTCACCGTGATGGGATAGGAGCCGGCGTCTTCGCCCGGCTGCCGCTCCACGGTATAGACCAGCGTATCCTCGCCCTTCAGGCCTTCTGCACGCGCCTCCAGTACCGGATCCTCCTCGCCGAAGATCTTTCCGGAGGAGACTGCTGTCACGGTCACCGGCACCGCCTCGATGGTCAGTACGCCCTCGCGGCAGGAGGAGACAATAAATCTTCCGCTCTCATCCACGGTGCCTGTGAGGTCTCTTTCAAAGCGCACCGGATAAGAGCCAGCTGCTGTGCCGGCGCCGCGGGCCTGCACGTCTTCGAATACGACGCCGTCCACGGAGGCCGTGAAGCCTTCCACAGACTGCTCCTCACCGGTGTAAGCCGCGGTGAGACTGTTTGCCGTCAGAACCACATTTTGCCTGTAATAGAATATGATCTGCTGGCCGTTCTCCGTGATGACCTGCGTCTTGATCTCCTCGGAGTCCGCCGGCGTATAGCCTTCGATCGCGATGCGCTGGGCCTGGGCCGTCTCACCGGATTTGATGGTCAGACTGCGCGAGGGCGAAACCTCCTGCTGCGTGCCGTACAGATAATAGCTCACGGTGTAATTCAGCAGGCGCTTCGTGTAGTAGACGCGGATGATATTCGCCGATTCGTTGGCGGTCACGGTCAGCTCCCGCGGCTCATAGCTGCTGCGGGTGAAGCCGGTTTTGGCTTTTTCCGTAAAGCCCGTGACGACGGTGCCGATGGCCGCCGGGCCGATCCGGTCTGTCATGGAATCGTCGCGCACGCCGTCGTAATAGTATTCCACGCGGTAATAGGCGTCGGACGGAACGTACCGGCCGTAATAGGTGGTATTGCCTTCCACCGTGCCGGCAAAATCTGACAGGACAGTGCAGGCACTGTCCCGATACCAGCCGTCAAAGCGGTAGGTCACGCCATTTACTTTCTGGGTGGCCGGAACGGCGGAAGCCGCCGGCTGGGTCAGACTGCTCTCAGCCGTACCGACTGTGACACGTCTTGCGTAATCCGTCAGGCCGTCAAAGCTCGTGCTGCCCGGGAACTGCACGGCGAAGTTCGCGCTGCAGTATTCCTCTTCATTCAGCACGCAGATGTAATCCAGGTGATAGGTCTTGCCGCTCGCCGAAACATTGTTATAGCCGTTATTTCCGCTGTTTGCTCCGTTGGCGACCACCACACGGAACGGGGTGACGGTATAATAGCCGCTCATGGAAGCCTGCGGCGAACCGCTTGCGGCATACTGATAGGTTTTGCCGCCGTAGGAAAGATCCGGGTAAAGGGCCTTGACGGCCTCGCCGATCTGATAGCTTCCGGAATAGACTCCCTGGGAGAGTGTGCTCGGATTCGGCGCGCCATTGATCTTGGTCACGCCCAGGCCAAACCAGCGGTCGTTGGCGGAGCCGCTCGTCTGATCCTTGTCCGCACCCGGAATCAGCGCATAGTGGAACAGGTTGTAGGAGCTGAGCGCCACGGTCACTTCTGCCGTATCTTCATAGACATTTCCGTACAGGTCATCCTCATCCGGCGCCACCTTCGCGGTGATCACGGCTGTCCCGGCGCCTCTGGAGGTCACCAGGCCGTTCTCCACCGTCGCGACGGACGGATCAGAGGTCTCCCAGATAATGGTATTTTCTTCGTTGATGCCGCCCTCCAGCTCCGCTCTCAGCTGGGCGGTCTGACCCAGCTCTGTCATGGAGACGGTTTTCGGCGTCAGCGTAATGCCAGGCTCCTGGGCTGCCGGCACAACAGTGATATCGTAATTGGCCGCGCCTTTCCAGCTGCTGCTGAACCAGCCGCTCTGCAGGTACTGAAGCTGAATGGTCGTCTCGCCCTGGGCAAGTGCTGTCACCAGTCCATCCTCATTGACTGATGCCACTCTGGAATTGCTGCTCGCCCAGCGGAGCGTGTGATTCTTATATTTGGACGGCGGGGTGATGATCACGGACTCACCCACTGCAAGGGTAAGCCCATCGCTATCGATCGAATCGCCGCTGACACTTCTGGTCGTCACGACAGCGTACTCGGAAAAGTGATCCGCGCTGAAGGAAGCATCCCTTCCGGAAAGGCCGGACACCATGGAGGCACCGTCCCCGGATACATGATAGACGCCGCCGCTCTCGCCGCCCTGCACGGATGCACCGCTGATCGAGACCTGCACGGAGCCGTCCGGCTGGATCTCATTTCCGTCCCGGTCACGGATCGTGATGTCGTATACGACTACGCTCACCACTTCCTGCTCCTCGCCGAGCATCGCGTCAATCACTTCGCGCGCATGATCCGATGAGACGACACTGGCCGTCACATAGGCGCCGTCCGGAAGCGTTCCTTCCGGCGCGGAAACCGTGACCACGGCACCGTCCGAAGCGATCACGCGCAGAACCTGAGCGGGCCGCTTGTCCTTTTCTTCCTCTTCTTCGGTTTCTTCTTCCTCTTCGAGCGGTTCCAGCTCCAGGAGTTCTTCCTCTCCTTCTCCTTCTTCCGCTTCGAGCTCAGACGTCTCCTCGCCTGTTTCTTCTGTGATTTCTTCTGTCTTCTCCGGGTCTGTTTCTGCCGCAGCTTCTTCTGCAGTCCCGCCTGTCTCTTCGGAGATCTTCTCCTTCTCCCCGGTTTCTTCCGATTCTGCTTCTTCCGATTCTGCTTCTTCCGATTCTGTTCCGGTCTGCAGTTCTTCCTTTTCTTCTGTCTTTTCTTCTACCTTTTCTTCTTCCGGTGCCTCCTCAATGGTCAGTTTGCCGTCCCGGGCGATCCGGATCTCGAACTGCTGGTACTGATCGGACTGCGCCTGGAACATGCCGGGCTGCAGATTCATGGAATAGGTGCCGGGCTCGGTCGCTGTGGCCGCGGCCTGCTGCCCGCCGGTAAGGGAGACGCTCACTGCTCCCGAAACATCCGCGTTGTCGTTTTCCGTATGGGCCTGATAGGAAAAGCCCGAGACAGACTGCGGCTTTCCTGTGTAAACCACCGTGGTCTGATTACCCTTGATATCAATCAGGACTTTGCTCTGAGTGACCTGCTCCAGGGCAGCAGCATCCGTCCCGGCAGCGGCCGCTGCCTCATCCTGGCTCAGCGCATCAGCCGGCTGAGTTCCTTCTGCTCCTTCCGCTGCAGCGCCTTCTGCCGCCGTTCCCTCTGCCGCAGTTTCTCCTGCGGCCGGCAGGGGCACAGCTGCCTGCTCAGTGCCTTCCTGCGCCGTGATTTCCGGGGCAGCCTCCTGCGCAGGCGCCTCTGCGGCAACCTCCGGCAGCGAGATTTCAACTACCTCCTCCTGCACTGGCGGGGCTTCTTCCACCGGCGCGGGCGGCGCTTCCGCCACCGTCTCTGTCACAGCGGACTCATCGGGAAGCGCTTCGGCCTGCAGGACTCTGTCAGACGAATGATAAAGGCCGAAGGAAATCACGATGACAAAGGCCAGCACCAATGCGAGAACTCTTTTCAGAATACGAATATTTTTTCTGTTCTTTATCATCTCTTATCTCTCCCCGCTGACTGCGTAAGTGTCTTCTCTTCTTCTCTATACCCGTCTTTTCGTATCTTCAGAACGACCGCCCGCCGGTACTCCCGGACTGCCAGCGCGATGGCCAGCAGGATCAGGAGTATGCCGGGGGCCAATGTCCTCCCCACTTCTTCCGTCTTCTGCTGCGGCTTCACATTCACGCCGAGCGGCACCTGCTGATCTTCGATGATCACCCGCTCATCTGCCGGGATATCCTCAATCACCTCAACCACCAGGCGGCCTTTTGTTTCCTCTTCAGCCCGGACCGGCAAGGCCAGGAACACCTCCCACAGAAGGAAAAAAGACAGCGCAGCCGGCAGAAGCCTTCCCGCTCCTGTCCGTCTGCGCTGTCCCTTCAGCTGTCCGCATTGCCGATTCTGTAATTTATGTATTGAATTCCCCGGATTCCTCATTATTCTACTCCGTTTCAGATTTTGAGAACTGATACTCTAGAATAATATTATCACATATTCGCTCTTATTTGAAAATAAATTTTAGAATTTGATATTTTTGTTTTTGGTGGCCTCATTCCTCCATCGGCTCAATCTTCATCGCCAGATGCAGGGTATTTCCGATGTGATCCGGGATATAGACATCCCACCGCCCGTCCGGATAGTCGTAGACAATCAGTCCGGCCTCCCTGTCCGTGCGCAGCGGACGGATGATTTTTCCCTCCGCGGTCAGTGCATAGGTCTCATCATAATCCGTCCCGATGCCGTCATCCTGAATATAGAGATAGACTTCTCTGCCGACGGCTTCATATCTGAGAAGCCGCGGGCCGTTCTCGTCCACGCCGGTCACCTTCACTTCTGTCTCAGTCCGCTGGCGGTTAACCAGCTCAACGGAGAGCTTCATGGCGCCGTTTCTGGTCGGCTCGATGGTAAAGGTCTTGCCGTCCACCTCATAGACCGGCAGATTCCTGTTCTTCAGCTGAGCCCGCACACTGCCGGGCGGGAGAAGCGAGGCGATGCGGATCGTATAGACGGGCAGCCCCCGCACGCCGGAATCACCTTCTTCAACGGTATAGCGGGAGTCGATGAATAGAAAAGGCAGCAGAAAGAAAAGCACGAGAATCGCAGTCAGAATTCCGCGCTGCAGATAGAAGCGCTCCTTCCGATAGACCGTGTAAGCCGAAAGCGCCTCCATCGGCACTGAATTCGGCTTCACGCCGCTCTTTTTAAATATGGTCTCCAGAATCTGTTCCGCCGTCTGTGCATCCAGTTCCGGAGGTCTTCTTCCCGGTCTTTTCGCCATCTGTCTCTCCGATTGTGTTTTCTGCTGATCAGAAATCGAGCTTCAGCAGATGTCTGCGGCCTGACTTCAGATACCGCTTCATGGCGCCGCGTCCCATGTTCAGCTGATTGGCAATCTCATCCGGTCCCAGTCTCTGCAGATAGTGCATCAGAATCACCTGCGATTCCGTTACCGGCAGGCTCTCAATCTGCTGGAGTGAATACGTTCTGCGCTCAATCTCCACTTCCTCCGCCGGCTCTTTTTCATCCTGCTGTGCGGGATCCCGGAGGATCTCCCGGCAGACCTGAAAATTGATCCGGCTCAGCCATGCGAGGAACAGGGCTGCGTTCTGCAGGCGGTGCAGCTCCTTCAAGGCGCGCAGAAAGGTTTCCTGCAGCGCATCCCGGGCCAGGAACTCATCGCCCAGCATGTGGTAGGCGTAGGCATACTGACGCTGATACGTCGCAGCATAGAGCTCGGCATAGGCATTGCTGCTGCCCTGCTGTGCCCGCTCCACCAGATCATTCAGATAAGCTGTATCAATTGTTTCCATCTTCCGCCCGTTGTCTCAGATCCCGAGTCCATCTGTTTCAAGCTGCTCCGGCGCCTCGCTCTGCATCTGCATGGCCAGGTGATCCGAGAGAGCCACCAGTGCGGTGAGGGAGGAAACCTGTGCCGTCTCAGCCAGTGCGCTGCCGGCTGTATAGCGCATGCAGTCTTCCCGCGCGCTGTTCTGTTCTTTCACGCGTTCCTCAACCACCTGCAGATAGGCTTCGAGCTTTTTCTGTGTACAGTTCCGGAAAATAACAAGAAACTTGTTTCCGCCGTTGCGGCCGACAAAGCATTCCTGATGTGTTCTGTCATGATCATTTTCACCGGCGGGTCTATGCCCCCGGCTGCCGGCAGTCCGGACGCGCTTGTCCTCGGCGGCGCCGGTCAGAATATCCGAGAAGGCACGGATGGCCTGATCGCCGCCTTCATGTCCTTCGTTTTCATTGATTTCCTGCAGGTTCGTCAGATCCAGCGTGATGCATCCCATGTCCCTTGGCAGCGGCTTATTCAGATACTGTGCCAGATACGCATCGCAGCTGTAGCGATTCGCCACACCGGTCAGCGCATCCGCGTAGACCGCCTGATCCAGCTCACTGTTTTCCCGCTTGAGATCCGTGTAGGAGCCGAAATCAAAGAACATGAACAGAAACGCCAGTCCCAGTGCCAGCCACAGCACGATGGAAAGCAGACGGACATGGGGATCCGCCGCGATCGTCTGGTACAGCTCCTCATCCCGGAAGATGGTCAGGAGTGCTGTCCCCGCGAGCAGAATATAGAGTATCAGCTGAACCGTCTTGAATATTTCAAATTTCTTCATACAACCATCCTGCCTGTCCTGTGCGCTTTTTCTGTCTCAAAATCCGGCCTTCGTCTGCTGTTCTCCTGCCCGGCTAAGACGCTGCGAAGACCCGGCGGATATACCACCGTCCGATCTGCAACATGATTTTGCCCTTGATCTGGCGCAGATTGACTTCACCGAAGGTCCGCGAATCCATGGAGACCACCCGGTTGTCACCGAGAACAAAGACATTTCCCTCCCGGACCGTGTAAGGATAGATCACGGCTCCATATTCTTCTTTCGTGTCGCCTACGCCCCAGGAATCGCTCAGAAGCTCGTCGTTGACATAGACGCTGCCACTTCGCAGGTCCACCACATCGCCGCCCACGGCAATGACCCGCTTGACATAGAATTCTCCGGAGGGAACCCGCATGGAGATCACATCGCCCGGCTTGTAATGCCGGTCAAGCCGGCTGTAAACCACTACTTCGCCGTCCGTCAGGTGCGGCGACATGGAATCTCCGCCGATGACGGAGAGACCGATCACAAAGCGGAACAGCACAAAGACTGCGGCGATCAGCACGATAAAAAAGAGGGAGTCATTCAGCCACTCCAGTTTATAGCCGTTATATCGCTCAAGAAAGCGCCGTCTGCGCATAAACCATCTCTCCCCGGAACCAACGTCAGCACTGCCTGATACAGGCACAGATATACATAATAAGTATACAATTTTTATGACTCAGAATCAAAAAAAAGAGGACCTTTTCAGGTCCTCTTTTCGAATTTTGTAAACCAATGCTCAGACGATGCGGATCGTTGCGATCTTCTGCTCCTCCAGCGGCCGGTCTCCCCGGTCGGTGCGGCAGGATGCGATCTCGTCCACCACTTCGATCCCGCTCACCACATGTCCGAAGGCCGCGTACTCTCCGTCGAGGTACGGCGCGTCGTCATGCATGATGAAGAACTGGCTGCCTGCGCTGTCAGGCATCATGGAGCGCGCCATGCTGATGACGCCTCTCTTGTGGGAGATCGGGTTGTTCCAGCCGTTGGAGCGGAACTCGCCCTTGATTTCCCAGCCCGGGCCGCCCATACCGGTTCCGGTGGGATCGCCGCCCTGAATCATGAAGCCCTTGATGACGCGGTGGAAGATCAGTCCGTCGTAGAACTCATCCTTTACCAGCTTCTCAAAATTATCCACTGTGATCGGAGCCGCCTCGCGGTCCAGCTCCAGATCAATGGTCTTGCCGTTTTCCATTGTAATTCTGATCATGATAATCTCCCTCTGCCATTGACACAGCTTCTCAGAACAGTCCGCTGATGACGCCGTCCTGATCCACATCGATCCGCAGTGCCGCCGGCTCCTTCGGCAGACCCGGCATCGGAATGATGGTTCCGGTCAGTGCTACGACAAAGCCTGCGCCGGCAGATACATAGACCTCACGCACGCTCATCTCAAAGCCTTCCGGCCGGCCGAGCTTCTTCTGGTCATCGGACAGCGAGTACTGCGTCTTGGCGATGCAGACCGGCAGATTGCCGAAGCCCTGCTCCTCCAGTGTGCGCAGCTGTTTCTCTACGCCTGCGCCGAAGCTCACGCTGCCTGCGCCGTAGATTTCCTTCGCGATGGTCCGGATTTTGTCCGCAAGGGGCAGCTCCAGCTCATAGATCGGATGATACTTGCTCTCCTTGGTCTCGAGGGTCTTCAGCACCTTCTCGGCCAGCTCGACGCCGCCTGCGCCGCCGTTCGCCCAGACCGTTGCCTTCGCGAACTCACAGCCCAGCTCTCTGCAGTAATCCTCGACGATCTGTGCCTCTGCGTCGGTATCTGTGATGAAGGAGTTCAGCGCGACCACAGTCGGTACGCCGTACTTCTGCATATTCTCGATGTGCTTGCCCAGGTTCACGATGCCCTTCTTCAGTGCCTCGAGATTCTCCTGCTTCAGGTCAGCCTTGGCCACGCCGCCGTTGTACTTCAGCGCCTGGATGCTTGCGACGATAACCGTTGCATCGGGCCTTAGGCCCGCGATCCGGCACTTGATATCCAGGAACTTCTCCGCACCCAGGTCTGCGCCGAAGCCGGCTTCCGTGATGCAGTAGTCCGCCATCTTCAGGGCTGTGCGGGTCGCGCGGATGGAGTTGCAGCCGTGGGCAATATTCGCGAACGGTCCGCCGTGCACCAGTGCCGGCGTGTGCTCGATGGTCTGCATCAGGTTCGGCTGCAGAGCCGTGACCAGCAGGGAAGCCATCGCGCCGGTGGCGCCCAGTTCCTTCGCCCGGATCGGTTCCCCGGCGTAGTTGTAGCCGATGACGATGCTGTCGATGCGGCGCTTCAAGTCCTCCAGGTCCTCAGACAGGCACAGGATCGCCATGATCTCGGAGGCCGCCGTGATGACGAAGCGGTCCTCGCGGACCGGGCCGTTGCCCTTGCCGCCCAGACCTACGACGATATTGCGCAGCGCGCGGTCGTTCATATCCATGCAGCGCTTCCAGACAATTCTTGTGGGATCAATTCCCAGCTGATTGCCGTGGTTGAGATGATTATCGATCATCGCTGCCAGCAGATTATTGGCAGAGGTAATAGCGTGAAAATCGCCGGTAAAATGAAGATTCAGCTCCTCCATGGGAACCAGCTGCGCATAGCCGCCGCCGGCTGCGCCGCCCTTGACGCCGAAGCACGGTCCCAGGGAAGGCTCTCTGAGTGCCAGCATCACGTTCTTGCCCAGGCGGTGGAACGCGTCCGCCATGCCGATGCTGATGGTGGTCTTGCCTTCTCCGGCCGGTGTCGGATTGATCGCGGTCACCAGAATCAGCTTTCCGTCCTTCTGACCCTGAATACTCTTCAGATAATCTTCAGTCAGTTTAGCCTTGTAACGGCCGTACTGCTCATACTGCTCTTCCGGAATGCCCAGCTCAGAGGCAATCTCACGAATGGGTAACAGCTCAGCACTGTGCGCAATTTCGATATCCGATTTCACTTCGTCTCCTCCTGTAAATCTGTTCAAATCTACCATATCTGCGGCCTGCCGTTCCCGCCAGACCAGCACCTAAAGTGTACCGAATTCCGTTCTTTTCGTATAGCTAAAATTCCGCTTCCGGGAAAATTTCTGCGATTTGCTCAAAGAAAAGCCGCATTCCGCGCCGGAATGTGGCTTTATGCTCATACAGATGTGTGATAACGAAGGTCCCGGTACTTCCACAGGGCCAGATAATACAGATAAAACAGCGGCGGGCAGCTCATCTGCAGGCGGATCATCTTCTTTTCCTCCTCCGTGAGCTTCTCCTGATAGTACGGATTCCGGGCAAAATCCGGAAAGGTCTGCTTCATCTCCTTCCCGAGGTCTGTGACGAACCTGTACTTCCCCGGACCGTGGTAGTCCCGCATGGCGGAGAACAGCGTGTTGACGTAGAACAGACGCGTGAAGGAATACTCAATCTCCGGCCGATAGGGCTCAAGATAGCCGTGCTCCCGCGCCTCTTCTAGCAGAATGCGGCCCGCGCTCACCCGGTCCTTCAGGCGCTGCAGCGTCACCGTGTGCACCGTCGAAGCGTTGTGCTGATAGTAGAAATACAGCGGCTCCTGCAGATAGGCAAAGCGGTGCGCGCGAATCAGAAACGTCCTCGCCACCGCGTTGTCCTCATAGAAGATATCCTCCGGGAAACGCGTCTCATGATCCAGGATCAGCTCCCGCCTGAACAGCTTCACGCACAAAGAGCCCGTATCGATCATCAGTGACCGGATTTTGTCCGCATCCAGTTCGCCGGCCTGTTCCGGGCGGTTGTTGTGCACCACCTGGCCGGGCGTCATCGTGTGCTCCGTCACCAGGCTATAGTCGCAGCCGACCAGATCCGCGCCGGTCTCCTGCGCGGCCGCCAGCAGCCGCTCATAGTAATCCGGCACCACCCAGTCATCCGCGTCAATGAAGGAAATCCACTCGCCGCGCGCCTTCGACAGCGCCAGGTTCTTGGCGCCGCCCTGGTGGCGGTTCCGGTCACAGACAAGCGCCCGGAAGTGTTCCGGGTGCTGCTGTTCATAGCTTTTTAAGATCTCGTAGCTTTCGTCGGAAGAGCAGTCGTCCACGGCGATGATCTCCATGTCACGGACGGTCTGCGCAAGAAGGGAATCCAGACAATAATTCAGTTTCTGATCCGCCGCCATGTTGTAGACGGGGACAATCACACTGATCTTCACTTTTCGTAATAGCCGGCGATCCGCGTCACCGCCCGGATGACGTCCTCTACATCCTGATCCGTCATCGCGTAGTACAGCGGAATCGTGAACATCTCCTCATACAGCTTCTCGGCCTTGGGGCACAGGCCCTTCTGATAGCCGAGCTTCTCGTAGTAAGGGAAATAGTAGATGGGAATATAGTGCACGTTGCAGACAATGTTCTCCGCACCCATAGCCTCGAAGAACTGCCTGCGGTCAATGGACAGATGTGCGGGATCAATCCGCAGAATATACAGATGCCGGACCGTGTCCGAGCCCTCGGTCTCCTTCTGGATCCGCAGACCCGGCAGCTTCGAGAAGGCCTCGTCATAGCGCCGCACGATTTCCTTCTTCCGGTCCCCGAAGGCCTTCAGCTTATTCAGCTGGCTCTCAATCAGCGCCGCCTGCATCTCCGTGATCCGGTAATTGGTCGACAGCGCGATCTGTTCATAATACCAGGGACCGTCCGGCTCATGCTCCATCAGCGCCGGATCCCGGGTGATGCCATGGGAGCGCGCCAGCAGGAGTTTCTGATAGTATTCCGGATTGTCCGTCAGAACTGCGCCGCCCTCGCCGCCGGCGATGGTCTTCACCGGATGAAAGCTTAAGGTGGTCATGTCTGCGAACGAGCCGTTCATCTGACCATGATAGGAGGTGCCGATGACGTGGGCGCCGTCCTCGATAAAGACCAGTCCGTACCGGTCGCGAATCTCCAGCAGTTCCTTCTCGGGCACCGACTGTCCGCCGAAATCCACCGCGACAAACGCGCGGGTTCTGTCTGTGATCTTCCGCTCGATCTCAGCGGGATCGATCTGATAGGTCTCTTCATTAATATCGGCAAAAACCGGCCGCGCGCCGCAGTACAGCGCGCAGTTGGCAGAAGCGGCAAAGGTGATGGGCGTCGTGATGACCTCGTCGCCTTCTCCGATCCCCGCTGCCATGCAGGCCATATGCAGCGCGGCGGTGCCATTGGCACAGAGCACTGCGTATTTTGCCCCGGTGATCTCACAGAGCCTGCGCTCACAGGATGCAATCGCAGGACCCGTGGTCAGGAAGTCGCTTTTCAGCACCTGCACGACCGCGTCAATATCCGCCTGATCGATATACTGGTGCGCGTAGTACAGCTTCGTCTGCCGCACCGGCTCGCCGCCCAGCACTGCAGGCAGCTCCTTCGTCTTTTCCTGAATCAAACTCATAGTACTGATTCCACCTGTCCTCAGCTGATGACAACGCTCTTTAAGCGCTCCCGGATTTCCTCCACGCTCATCCACTGGCTGTTGGTGCCGGAGGAATAAGCGAAGCCGTCCTCGACCTTCCTGCCGGACAGATCCGGAACCTGCCGCTCGTTGAAGGTGATCTGCGGATAGACAATGAAATGCTTTTCATATTCGTAGGTGGTGGCGGAGTCCTCCGTCGTCACCATGATCTCATGAAGCTTTTCGCCCGGGCGGATTCCCACCTCGCGGGTGGTGCAGCCCGGCAGCATGGCTTCTGCCAGATCCTTGACATAGAAGGACGGAATCTTGCTGATGAAGGTCTCGCCGCCCTTGGCTTCCGCGAGGGCCTTGATCACCAGCTGAACGCCCTCTTCCAGGCTGATCCAGAAGCGGGTCATGCGGTAATCGGTAATCGGAAGTTCCGTCGCGCCCTGCTCAATCAGGCTCTGGAAGAACGGAATGACGGAGCCGCGGCTGCCGGCCACGTTGCCGTAGCGGACGATGGAGAAGGTGATATCCTTCCTGCCGGCATAGGCATTGGCGGCGATGAACAGCTTGTCGGAGACCAGCTTGGTTCCGCCGTAGAGATTGACCGGGTTCACTGCCTTGTCCGTAGACAGCGCGACGACCTTCTTCACGCCGCGGTTCAGGCAGGCGTCAATGACATTCTGCGCGCCGTTGATATTGGTCTTGATGGCCTCCGCCGGATTGTACTCACAGGCGGGCACCTGCTTGAGGGCCGCCGCATGCACCACATAATCCACATCTTCGAGAGCCCGCTCCAGACGCTCCTTATCGCGCACATCGCCGATAAAGAAGCGGAGCTGTTTCGCGTGGTCCTTGAAGAACTCATCATTGGCCATCATGAACTGCTTGAACTCATCCCGGGAATAGATAATGATTTTCCGGGGGCTGTAGTTCTCCAGAACATACTTGGTGAAGCATTTTCCGAAGGATCCCGTGCCGCCGGTGATCAGGATGGATCTGTCGTTCAGTAAGCTGCTGTAATCCATAAGCTTATTCATTCTCCTTGCTTAACTTGTTCTCATAGAACAGGCGGATCTTATCATAGGTGTCGTCATCGATATCGTGCTCGATCTTGCACGCCTCATCCTCCGCCTTTTTCGGTTCAACGCCGATGGCGATCAGAACCTTCTCCAGCAGTCTGTGACGCTGATAAATCCGCTGCGCAATTTCCAGGCCGGGCTGCAGCAGTGTGATATATCCGTTCTCATCCATTTCGATATATCCGTTCTCCCGCAGCTTCTTCATTGCAATGCTGATGCTGGGCTTGGAATAATTCATCTTGTTGACAATGTCAATCGACCGGACTTCACCAAGCTGCTCCTTCAGCATCAGGATCGATTCCAGGTAATCTTCTGCAGATTCATGAATATTCATCTTGTCGCTCCTCTACTCTTATAAACGCGTTCAGGTAAACTCAAAGACCAGTCCGCCGTAAGCAGGAAGTTCAAACTCAAGATAGTATGGCTTGTAGTCACAGTCGCCTTTTACAGCTTTGATCGATGCCGGCATCTTCGTGTAGCCGAAGCCGCCATACTTTTCTTCCTCACTGTCAAGCAGAAGCTTGTAGGTTCCCGCGTTCGGAACGCCGATCCTGAAGCCCTGATAACGCACCGGCGTCATATTCAGAACAAACAGAAGCTTTTTCTTATCACTCTCGCATTTGCGGAAGAAACTGTAAATGCTGCGGTTCTTATCATCCGCGTTAATCCACTCGAAGCCGCCCCAGTCATTGTCGATCTCATACATGCACGGATACTTCCGGTAGATTTTCAGGAGCTCTTCCATATACTTCTTCGTGCCGCTGTTGAGCGGCTTCTCGAGCAGATACCAGTCGAGCTCTCTCGCCTCGCTCCACTCGCGCTCCTGACCGAATTCCTGACCCATGAAGAGCAGCTTCTTGCCGGCGTGGCCGAACATGAAGGTGTAGCCCAGGCGCAGGTTCGCATATTTGTCGATCTCATAGCCGGGCATCTTGCCGACCATGGAACACTTTAAGTGAACCACTTCGTCGTGAGACAGCGGAAGAATGTAGTTCTCGGAGTTGTTGTAGCTCATCGCGAAGGTCATCGCATAGTGATCGCCCGCACGCATGACCGGATCCAGCTTCATATATTCGCAGAAGTCGTGCATCCAGCCCATGTTCCACTTGAAGGAGAAGCCCAGGCCGTCGTCCTCCACCTTGCCCGTGATCTTCGGCCAGGCTGTCGACTCCTCTGCCACGGTGATGAAGCCGGGATAGGAACCGCGCACCACGGAATTCAGATGCTTGAAGAATTCGATAGCTTCCAGATTTTCGTTTCCGCCGTACTTGTTGGGCAGCCACTGACCGTCCTTCTTGCCGTAATCCAGATACAGCATGGAAGCCACCGCGTCCACGCGGATGCCGTCGATGTGGTACTCACGGATCCAGTAAAGGACATTGGCGATCAGGAAGTTCTTCACCTCCGGCTTGCCGAGATTGAAGATCTTGGTGCCCCAGTCCGGGTGCTCTCCGCGGCGCGGATCCGGATCTTCGTAGATGCACTGGCCGTCGAAGCGCGCAAGACCGTGGGCGTCCGGGCAGAAGTGCGCCGGCACCCAGTCCAGAATCACGCCGATGCCGTTCCGGTGCAGCTTGTCAATCAGATACATGAAATCCTTCGGCGTTCCATAGCGGGAGGTCGGTGCATAGTAACCGGTCACCTGATAACCCCAGGATCCGTCAAAAGGATGCTCGGAGATGCCCATGAGCTCCACATGTGTGAAGGGCATTTCCTTCAGATAAGGGACGATGCGGTCCGCGAACTCACGGTAGTTGTAGAAGCCGTCGCCGCCGTCCGGATGCTTCATCCAGGAACCGATATGGCACTCATAGATCGCCATCGGCTCATGGTTGTTGCTGTCATAGTTCTTGGCAGCCTGTGCCTTCTGCCACTTGGCATCTCCCCAGGCATAGCCGCTGATGTCCGCAGTCTGGGAAGCCGTTCCCGGCCGCAGCTCCGCCGAATAAGCGTACGGATCGGCCTTGTAGATCTTCTCGCCGTCCGGCGTGCAGATCACATATTTGTACAGCTCGCCCGCGCCGACGCCCGGGATGAAGATCTCGTGGATGCCGCCGTCGTTGATCTTCGTGAGCTGATACTGCATATCGTTCCAGCCGTTGAAGGTGCCGGTCACAAACACCGCTGCCGCATTCGGCGCCCAGACGGCAAAATGCATGCCTTCCACGCCGTTTTCCACGGAGAGGTGTGCTCCGAGCTTCTTATAGATGTCGTAGTGCGTTCCCTGTGCGAAAAGATAGCAGTCATCCGGGGAGATAAATACGTGCTCCCGCTGCGGCTCCGCCTTCTTCGGCGCTGCCTTGCCCGCTGTCTTCGCTGCAGTTGTCTGTTTCTTTCTTTCTGCCATACCCTGACTCCTTTAATAATGCAAAATGTGGACCCACGGCCTCCCCAAAGGCCGCCGCCTGGGTTTTGCCCCGGTTTAATAATGTGTGAAATCCTTCTCCCGCAGAATAATCATGTCGTCATCATCATAACGCTTTCTCGTGATGACATCCATCAGATGCCCGGGCGTCTTGCGGTTCGCGTAGCGGATGGCCTCATCCACCATCTCCCGGACCTCCTCCACCGTCACCTGATGATCAATGGACTGGCTGGCTGCAATGCGGGAGGCCAGCGCCAGTGCACCGTAATCATCAATGGAATAATCCAGACTGTTGGCGTAGTTCTTCGCGTAATCCACCAGCGCATTTCCATCCAGTGCCTGCAGATCCACCCGTACCGGGAAGAGCGGCGCAAGGACGGCGTTGTGCTCCAGGAAGTGATCCATGTTCCGCTTGCGGTCCGTCAGGATGACGATCATGCCGCGGTCTTCCTTTTTCAGCTCCTTGACGATCAGGTCGACACTGTCTTCCCGGAGTGCGGACACATCGTCAATGATCAGTGCGCCGTTCTCCAGCTCGGCCAGTGCGCGGGCGATATCCTTGCGGTTCAGAACCGGTCCGGTCGTGCGCGCGACCTTTCCGACAAACTCCGGTGTCCGGTCCTTCACTTCCCGCAGAATGCCCTTGGCCACCTGCAGCGTATCCTTTTCTTCCGGACCTGTCAGAATCAGGTTTCCTTCCTTCGAAGGAAGGCTGATCTGTCTCACAGCTTCGCGGATCTGAGCGCGGTTCTCCTTCAGGCTGAAACTCGCCCCGTACAGAACCTTCATGCGGCCCGCTTCCCGGGCAGCTCTGCGTCTGCGGTCGCCCTGATCGGAGGCTTCCGGTCTTCTTCTGGGTCTGCGGACTTCCTCCCGCTCCTCCGGCTCCCGGTCGGCTTTTTCGCGAGCCTCCGGCTCTTCTTCCGGTGTCTCTTCCTCAGCCGGTTCTTCTTCGATCGGCTCTTCTTCCGCCGGCTCTTCCGCCTCGTAGGTCTCCTGTCTTCTTCCGGCCCGCGGAGCAGGCTTTACCGGATAGGCATCGCCGTCATCGTTGTAATCCGCTTCCTCGTAGCGCTCGTCCTCATCGTAGGAATCATCATACGCATCCTGCGGAATCTGCTGTGTGTAATCCGCTTCCGGCACATACGGAATGTCGTCGGTCCGGCCGGCCGCAGCGGTTTCTTCTGCGGGCTCCTCTTCCTCTTCCATCTCCGGAAGATCCTCCGGGAGTTCCTCGGTGAAGATGGCGCGCTCGCCAAGGTAGCTGCTGTCCGTCTTTTCTTCAGTCCTTGCGGCAGGCGCTGCTTTCTCCGGTGCTGCCTGCTGAACTGAAGCGACGGGCGCCGCAGGCTTTTCCGGCTCCTGGGCCGGCTGCGGCAGATCCTCGAAGGCGGCAAAGATCGCTGCCTCCGCGCGCTTTACGTCATCGTCCTCTTTCTCATAATCCGTCGTCAGACGGAGCTCTTCCTCATAGGCATCCAGCGTCGCCGTCGCACTTAAGTCTTCCATGAGCGGCTTCTTCGGCGGCTCCGGCTTCGGTGCAGGCGCCGGTTCCGGTGCGGGTACCGGCCTGGGTGCAGGTGCAGGCTCCGGCTTTCTTTCCGGCTCGGTCACTGCAGCCTCTGCGGGCGTGTCATTCGGAATGACATCCACGAGACCCGTTCCCTCATGCAGCTCGTTGCGGATGTCGGCGGGATCCCAGAGTCTGGTCGCCACCGGCTCCATGATCAGAGAATCCTTCTTCCGGCCTTCCGTCTCAGAATTTCCGATCTCCGTTCCCTCCGGAATCTCTCTCTGCTCTCTCAGCTCTCTGCGGGCAACCTCGTCTTCTACTTCTTCGAGCTTTCCGTGCTTTAAGCTCTCTTCCAGCTCGCGCAGCAGCGGGCCCGTGTCCTGCTTCAGCTTCCGGCGCACCTCCTCGGTGTGCTTCTGGGCCGTATCCTGCCGGATCTGTTCCCACTCCGCCATCACCTGGCTTAAATCAATCTGCCCGGTGATCTGACGCTCCGGAACGGTCGTCCCGGCAAAAGTCATCGTAATCTGTCCGCCGATCTCCTGTGTCGTGATCCGCGCGTAAGGATCATCCTGCTTCTCCGGCTCCTGCTTCGGCGCTGTCTCTTCCAACACTGCCTGCAGCTGCTCCTGATGAATCACCTGCGTCGCATCCGGCACATTCTCCGGTCCGCTTACCTCCGGAACTTCGGCTGTAACCGCCTGCGATACCGGCACAGCCTGCTCCTGTGCAGTCTCTTCCGGCTCCTGCATCGTGTCTGCCGGCTCTGCTTCTGCCGGCTCTGCCTCCGCTTCCGATTCTGATACTGATTCAATCGGAGCGGCTTCACCGAAGTCTGCCTCTGCGCCGTCCGCCTCTCTATAACCGTCTTCATAAGCCGGCTCATCGGAAGGCTGTCCTTCCGCGCCCTGCTCATAGGCTTCATCTGAATAGTACGGATCTTCGTAGACAGAATCCTCGTACCGGTCCTGTGCCGGGTATTCCTCTGTCACATCTTCCGGATAGGCATCCCGGATCGCCTCGTAGTACCGCTCCTCGTCCGTGTAGCCCGGGACAGGTGCCTGCTCCGGCGCGGGTGCGGGTTCCGGCTCTTCGGGTTCTTCCGGGGCAAAATATGACTGATACTGTGCTTCCTGCTCCGGCGTCAGCTGTGTCAGCATCCGCTTCAGGGACAGTGCCTTGAAGACATACTGGCCGTCTCCGAAGAAAGCGATGGTCTCATCGCACTGCGAGATGCACTTGGCATCCTGCTCTGTCTGATAATACAGCTGCGCGAGCTCATAGGCCCATCTCGGTCTGTGCTCCACAGCATTGTATTTCTCCAGCGCGGAAATCATGCCGTCGGCACCCAGATTTCTCGCCCGGAGAATCATATAATTCAGAATATAACGTCTGGGATCGTTCGGGGCCACGCGGATGAACTCATTGTAAAACTGGAGAGCGCGCACCAGCTCATCCAGAATGATCTCCAGATCGCAGAGAGCATAGAGGATGTTGACGCTGCTGGGCTGCCTGTCATAGGCGCGCAGCAGAATGTCTCTCGCATCCACATACCGCTCATTCTTTCTGTACACTTCTCCGATCCGGCAGAGCGTCGTCACGCTGCGCACGCGGCTCCAGTCAATGGAATCCGCAACATGCGCCGCCTCTTCATAGAGACCGTCGTCAATCAGATCATTAATCTCGTTCAGTCGAAGTTCATATTCGTACTTATCCAAAGAACGTTCCCTTCTTCCTCTCGCACCGCCCAGAGGCGGTAATCTACATCATATACCGTCAAAAGCGTAAACTCATACAGGATTTAGTGTATCATAGCCCAGATATTTTGACAATGCAGCATACTGCTCAAGGCCGAGGGTTTCCCCCCGCGCCGTTTCGGGCAGATTCATTGATTTCAGCGCATTTTCAACCTGCTGCCTCGTGTATGGACCGGAGGGCGCCTGCAGGCCGTGGGAGACTGCGTTGGCCAGTGTCTTCCGGCGCTGGTTGAAGGCAGCCCGGATCAGCGCAAACATCAGCTCCTTGTCGGCGTCCACCGGCGGCTGCTCATAAGCCTTCAGGTAGAGCACTGTGCTGTCCACATTCGGGTGAGGAATAAAGCAGGAAGGTGCCACGCGGATGGCCGCCTCCGGCTGCGCGTAATACTGAACCGCCAGTGAGATGGCGCCGTACTCCTTCGAGCCGGGCCCCGCACAGATCCGGTCTGCAACCTCCTTCTGCACCATGACAGTAATACTCTCAAACAGATCCTGCTGTTCCAGCAGCATCATCAGAATCGGCGTCGTCACATAATAAGGCAGATTGGCGACCACCTTCATCCGCCTGCCGGGGGCATACTGATCCCGGAGGGCCTGCAGGTCGGTCTTCAGTACATCCTGCCACAGAATCGTCACATTCGGACAATCGGATAAGGTATAGGCCAGCACCGGCTTCAGGCTCTCATCGATCTCCACACAGACCACCTGCCCGGCGGCCCCGGACAGCAGCTGTGTCATCGTTCCGATGCCGGGTCCGATCTCCAGCACGCAGTCCTCCCGGGTGATCTCGGCTGTGTCGATGATCCCCCGCACAATATTGGCGTCGATCAGAAAATTCTGTCCATATTTCTTTCTCGCACGGATGCCGAACTGGTCCAGTACCTCCAGCGTCGCACCGGGTGAAGCCAGTATTCTATCCATTCTTACCGCCCTCCATCTATCTTCTGTTCTGCAAGATTGTGCGGGTCCGCGATCCGGTAGAGACGCATCGCGTTCTGCCATGTCACATCCTCCACCTCCCGGGGCGTGATGCCGCGGATCGCCGCGATCTCCTGCACCACATAGGGAAGATTCAGTGAAGAATTCCGTGTTCCGCGAAGCGGTGTGGGCGACAGATAGGGACAGTCGGTCTCCAGCACAATCGACTCCAGCGGAACGGCTGCCGCTACTTCCTTGAGCTTGCGTCCGTTCTTATAGGTAACGACGCCGCCGATGCCGATGAAATACCCCAGCTTCACATATTCCAGAGCGAGCTCCTTGCTGTAGGAATAACAGTGAATCACGCCGCCGGTCTTCTCCGCGCCTTCCTCCTTCAGAATGCGGAAGGTGTCCTCCGCCGCATCCCGCGAGTGAATGATGACAGGAAGCTTTTCCTCCCGCGCCATCTGGATCTGCCGGCGCAGCCAGTGATGCTGAATCTCCCGGGCCGGCTCATCCCAGTGGTAATCCAGGCCGATCTCGCCCACGGCCACAACACCGGGTTCATGGAGTCTCCCCCGGATATGCTCCAGAATCTCCTCCGTCATCGGTCCGCAGTCACTCGGGTGAATCCCCAGCGCGCAGTAGAAGTACTCTGGATGCTGCCGGTTCAGTTCCAGCGTCCGGTCAATGCTGTCCGGATCATAGCAGACATTGACCACCTTTCCGATGCCCGTCTCCTGAAAGGCACTGAGAATCTCCGGAAGATCCTCCGAAAATGCCTGATCATTATAATGTGCGTGCGTATCAAAAATCACTTTGCGTACCTTTCTGCCTTGAACTTATCTACATAAAAAGAAAACACCGCCCGGCGGATATCCGTCAAACGATGCTCCCTGCGTGCGCCTCCAGGGACTCGAACCCTGGACACCCTGATTAAGAGTCAGGTGCTCTACCAACTGAGCTAGAAGCGCATTTGCGAATTCCCTCTCGGAAACGCAAGTGTTATTATAGCCTCACCTTTTCTGTTTGGCAAGCACTTTTTTAATAAATTTTCGATCTTAAATAATACAGCCCGGAGCGGCTGTGCTCCGGGCTGTAAAAAAGCTTATAAAACCTGCTTACAGCTTAAACAGGGTGCTCAGGATGCCTCTGCCCAGACTTGCGCCGAGGTTGCCGCCCAGCAGCTTGCCGAAGCGTCCGAACTTGCCGCCCACCTGCTTGCCGACCTCGCGGCCGACGGTTCCGACCACGGAGTTGCCGATGGTCTTGGCGGTCCGCTTCTTCTGACGCTCTGCCGCAGCCTCTTCCTTGGCTCTGGCCTTCTCCGCCGCTGCTTCTTCCTTCAGGCGCTGCTTCTCCGCCTCAGCCTCTTCCCTGGCCTTCTCCGCCGCTGCTGCTTCCTCCAGTCCCTTTCTCTCCAGGAACTCATAAGCGGAATCCGGATCGTGAGGCTCTGCGTACTTGGAATACAGAATGCTGCCCTGTACCGCGTTTCTGCGCTCGGACTCGTCGATGGAGCCCATGCGGCTCTTCGGCGGCAGAATATATGCCTTCTCGGCAATCGTCGGAATACCGTCCTCATCCAGGACAGAGACCACCGCCTCCGCCGTTCCGAGATTCAGGATTGCTTCGTAGGTGTCAAAAGCCGGATTCTCGCGGAAGGATTGTGCAGCCGCCTTGACGGCCTTCTGGTCAGAAGGTGTGTAGGCGCGCAGACCGTGCTGGATCTTGTTGCCCAGCTGAGCCAGAACGCTGTCCGGAATGTCGCGCGGATTCTGTGTGCAGAAGTAGACGCCGACGCCCTTGGAGCGGATCAGCTTGACAACCTGCTCGATCTTGTCCAGCAGTGCCGCCGGTGCGCCCTTGAAGAGCAGATGTGCTTCGTCAAAGAAGAAGACCATCTTGGGCTTGTCGAGATCACCGACTTCCGGCAGTGTCTCAAACAGCTCCGAGAGCATCCACAGCAGGAAAGTAGAATACAGCCGCCCGTTGTTGATCAGGCTCTCCGAATCCAGAACCGTAATCATGCCCTTGCCTTCGCTGCCCTGGGTGAACCAGTCCTTGACGTTGACGGCGGGCTCTCCAAAGAACTTGTCGCCGCCCGCGACCTCCAGTGCCACGACTGCGCGCAGGATCGCCGCGATGGAAACCGGGCTCATCTTGCCGTAAAGCGTAGCAAATTCCTTGTTGTTTGCCGAGACATAGTTCAGCATCGCCTTCAGATCCTTCGTGTCGATCAGCAGCAGATCGTTGTCATCTGCGATCTTGAACACGATCGAAAGAATGTCGCTCTGCAGCTCGTTCAGATCCAGAATGCGGGCCAGCAGCAGCGGTCCCATCTCCGAGATCGTCGTGCGCAGCTGAATGCCCTTCTCACCGTAGATATCCCAGAAGGTCACCGGGTATCCCTGATAGCTGAAATTCTTATCAGCAAGGCCGAAGCGCTCGATCCGCTTCTGCATATCCTCACTGTCTTCACCAGGTGCCATGATACCGGCGATATCGCCCTTGACATCTGCCATGAACACCGGCACACCCATCTCGCTGAAGGTCTCCGCGAGAATCTTGAGCGTGACTGTTTTACCGGTACCAGTGGCACCGGCGACCAGGCCGTGACGGTTGGCCATCTGCGGCAGCAGTCCGACGGGCGTTCCGTCTTCCGTGTTGGCAAACCAGATTCTGTTTTCGTAAAACATTCCTGCACCCCCTTATTCCAGGTAAACCATTACAGTTTCAGAGTAAGACAACTCACACGTATTCTATCATTATTCAATGCTCTTGTGCACAAAATATTTGAAAATCCCCTTTCTGCGGCACAAGCACTGGTGTATTCGGACAATTCCGGGATTTTGCGTATTTTGCCTCTGCATCCGCACAG
>JAFTFP010000200.1 GCA_017449485.1 Lachnospiraceae bacterium | reverse complement strand
TCACGCGCACATCACAGTTTTCTCCGTTTTTATCGGACGGCCCGCTTCGAAGCGCGTCCTGGTAATAGCCGGCCGCCTCCTTATAATTTCCCTCCCGGTAGCGGGCATTGCCGATATTATAGTTCGGCACATAGCCCTCCGGGAAATTCAGCGGCAGCAGCATCTCCTCCGCGGAGGTATCGTTGCTGCCGGCAAGATACTGCCGGACATAGTTTGCATTCACCACAAAGCGGAATACCAGAAGACCTGCACACAGCATCAGGCAGGCGCACAGAACTGTGATCGTTGTCCGCCATTCCTGAGTAGGTGTATAAAACTCCCAGCGATGTCCATCCGGATCATCCGAAGGTGCCTCGCCGCGCTCCCGCAGATAGCTTACAATCAGCGGCTCCGGAAGCTTGGCGTATTGCTGTTCTGTTTTCGTAGTAGACTCTTCAGTCCAAACCTTCTCATCTGCCATCCGGTTACAGCCTCCGCTTTCTCAGAAGCAGGTACAGATCCCACGCCAGCAGCGCCAGCAGCGGAATCACAAACCAGTAGTACAGGTCATCATAAATCACTGTATTGCCCTTTCCGCGCACATTGCGGCTGCCCGCGCGCACGGCTGCCAGATTCGCGGTCAGATTACTCTGCCGATCCATATGTACATACTCAATCTTCAGGTCATCTGCGATCTGGCGAAGGTTCTTCTCATCCAGGCGGGAAACCGCTTCCTGACTCTGCTGAAAGTCAAACACAGTGGAACCGTAGTTGTCCACCATGCGGCCGCCCTCTTCTGTCCCGTAGCCGAGCACTGCGCCGCTGTCCACATATTTTGCCAGCGGGGCATAAGATACAAGTTCCGACTCATCGGTGATTTCACCGTCGCTGATGAAATAGACAATGGTCTGCCGGTCCTTCTTGCCGGCGGAAGAAACAAGGAGCTTCTCCATCTCCTCGTACGGCGTGTTCAGGGAACTGCCGCGGGCGTAATAGCGGTCGGGCATCTGAATCATGAAAAGCGCATCAGAGACATTGTCCTTGTCCTGGGTGAAAGGTGCCAGGATCTGGGCTTTATTATCGAATCGGATCAGAGCAAAATTGGCGCCATCCAGCTCCTGCATGATGTACTTGCAGTCCGAGAACACGCCGTTCATTCTGGGCTTATTTCCGTCGTAGTCCTGCGCCCACATGCTGATGGTGTCATCGATGACAAACAGAACGTCCAGATTCTTCATTTCCACATCGGTGTCCGGCACTTCCTTCATGATCCGGATTCCGATCAGTACACATAAGCCGGCGATGAGCACACTCTTGACAATCCGGATCAGCGGCAGGACGCCGAAGGGCTCCCGTCTGAGCAGAATAAAGAGTATGGTCAGTGCCGGAATCAGCACTGCTGCGGGAATCAGTATGTAAATGGGTAAAACAGGCTGTATCTGCATCTTCTTCCTCTGCTGTTCTCTCCACAATTCGAGCCTTACATCTTCAGCAGCAGCGCGCAGACGCCGCTGCACAGAAGACTGAAAAGCAGGACGAGCATCGGGACCTGAGGCTGGTCGGTCAGGCGTGTCACCCGCACGGAGTTCACGGCCATCGCCTCATGCTGCTCAATATTCTTCACAATTTCCGGGACAGACAGATCCGTACCTGCCACATAGAAGACACCGCCTGTCTTCTCGATGTTGGCCCGCATGTCTTCCATGCATTGATCGTAATCTCCCTGTGCCTGCTGGGAGTCAAACTGCTCCTTTTCCGGAAACACACCGAAGACGGTCACATCATGTCCTCTGCACAGATCCGCCGCCTCAGAGAGTTCGATAATCGGATTGGCAATCTCCTGCTGATCATTATCCGTGGCCATGATGATGATTCTTGTGCGCTTGGAATCCTCCAGTCTCGGAAAGTTGAACAGGCAGGAGGCAAGACCCTCGCCGATCAGCGAGCTTCCCTTTCTGCGATTGTTCGTGAGGGTTCCGGCTTCCATGAAGTTCAGCTTTTCCTCGATTTCAAAGTACCGGTCCTGTTCAGCCTCCGGAATATCGGAAATATACTCATATTCACCGAACTTCTCCATATATTCCTGCTGAAGGGAAAAATACTCCTTGAGCTCCTCCAGCTTGCTGATGACAAAATCATAGTCATCCGTCATCGGAACATAGAGAACTGTCGAGGTGTTGTAAATCGAGACGCCGAAGCGGTCTCCGGACAGGCCGGCCACCACTTCCTCCAGCGTATCTACCAGATCATAGTTGAGTGCGTAGATAGAATAGGACACATCCAGGCACAGGAAGATGTCGCGCTTTCTGACGCCGCTGCTGATCGTCTGTGTTTTCGAGGGCCTCGAAAGCAGAACGATACAGGCCAGCATGCCGGTCACCAGGGACGCGCATAAAAGCCCTGTCAGCACCCGGTAGCGCAGTATCAGGCGGCGATACTCCGGAAGATTCCGAAGCAGCGCAGTGTTCGCAGCCCGGACGCCTCCGCTGTATCCCTGTTTCTTCTTAAAGGCATAGAACAGGAGCACAGCGAGAAATGCCAGAACAGCCGGGATCCCGATATAAGCAATCATCGGATTTCTGAAACTCATTTCTTCTTACTCCCCCTGCTCTTTTCCCGCTCCTGCTTCTCTTTGTGTCCGGCCATCCAGGTCCTCGCCCACTTCCGGATTACATAGCGGGTCCGCTCAAAGGATTTGTGGGCATCCGCCTCTGTGTAATAGGCAAATTCCGGCTCATAATAATCCCGCACCAGCTCCGTCAGCGAAGGAATCTTCAGCTCGCTGATCTCCGCCAGGGTCATTTCCCGCACCGGGACGCCGGTGGCGCGCTTGACAAAATCCCGCATATCGGCGCTCATGCGCTGATAGGCTTCGCGGATCGTGATCTGTCCGGCCTGCAGCGCTTTCTCTGTCAGTTCCATCTTCTGAAGATAGATCTGCTTAAGCATGGCAAGATCCTCCGGCGTGCCCTGTCCTGCTGCCGCAGCAGGCTTTCTTACGCGCACAGGCCGCGGAATGCGGTTGCGCAGAAAGAACCACATCAGGACCGCAGCCACAGCAAATGCCGCTGCCACGATCAGCCAGAGAAAGGAAAAGCGCATCGGCTCCTGCAATTCAACTGTAAAATAATCACTGAACTCCAATTTTCTGCCTTTCGAACAACTCCACGATACGATCCAGAATTTCTTCTTCGCTGCTGATCGTCACAAAGCCGACATGACTGCGTCTGAAGCGCGTCTGAGTCTCCACCAGCCGCTGCTCACGGGCCTTTTTTTCTGCTTCTCTAAGCCGCCTGTCCTGTCTGAAGAAATCCGCCGCATAGCTTTTCAGATCCAGATCATAGACCCGGCCCTTCTGCCCTGTCAGCGATGCATCCGAGACACTGATCACCAGCAGGTCATTGCGGTGCGTCACCTTGCGGATCAGACGATCATCAATCCGTGCTGCGCCCTCTGGATCGGTCAGCACAATGACAATCATCCGCTTCGCACTCTGATTCAGTGCGCGCTCCAGCACCTGCTCAAGCGGAAGCTCCGGATCCTGCGTGATGGTTTTCCGATACTGTGTCAGCAGTCCCTGCAGATGCTCCGGACCAGAGCGGAACATGGAAAAGCGCACGCCTCTCTCCCCGCCGTAAGCCAGCGCGTAGTCCGCGCCCTGCCGGTCCGCGAGATAGGCAATCGTTCCCATGGTGACCACGCTGACTTCCGCCTTCTCCTCCAGCGACTGTGTACTGCCGGACATCTTGCTCCCGGTATCTCCGATAAAGAGGATGTTGTGCCGCCGCTCCGCCAGATACCGGCGGATCAGCGTCTTTCCCGTCCTGGAGCTGGATTTCCAGTCGATGTCATGCACATTATCCCCGTAGGTATATTCTTTCAGATCGTCAAATTCCAGGCTGCGGCCGCGGATCAGTGAGCGGAATCCGCCTTCCAGCACATTGAAGGTCTTCCGCTGTGTATACAGCTGAACCATTCCCCGGATTTTGGCCAGATAATCATAATTCATCTTGTCGCTCCATGGTGATTTCCGCCGGGATGCTGTCCCGCCGGATCACAGCCGCGCTTTCCTGCCTTACGGTGTCCCGATTCCGTTCACCAGTGCATCAATGATGGTCTCGACCTGGACGCCGTCCGCAGCTGCCGAATAATTCAGTCCGATGCGGTGCCGCAGCACCTGATGGCGCATGGATTTGATATCGTCCGGAATGACATAGGTTCTTCCGTGAATCAGGGCAATCGCCTTGGAGATCGACAGGAAGGCGATGCTGGCACGCGGGCTGGCACCGATCCGCACATAACCTGCGAGCTCCTCCGGCAGCTTCTCATCCGCGTGGCGCGTCGCATCTACGATCTGTGAGATATAGCGCTTAATGGAGTCGTCTGCATAGACCTTTGCACAGATTTCCTGCACCCGGTCCACATCTTCGATGGACAGGACGGCCGGCTGCTTCTTGAACGCATTGGTCTCGATCCGGTTCAGGATCTCCTGCTCCTCTTCCGCGGACGGATAGGTGATCGTCTCCTTGATCATGAAGCGGTCTGTCTGCGCCTCGGACAGCGGATATGTTCCCTCCTGCTCAATGGGATTCTGCGTCGCGATGACAATGAAGATGTCCTGCGGCATTTTATAGGTCACGCCGCCGATGGTCACCTGGCGTTCCTGCATGGCCTCCAGCATGGCGCTCTGGGTCTTGGCGCTGGAACGGTTCACTTCATCGAGCAGCACGAAATTGGCAAAAACCGGCCCGAAAACGGTCTCGAATTTTCCGGTCTCCTGATGGTAGATCTGTGTGCCGGTAATATCGCTGGGCAGCAGATCCGGGGTGCACTGAATCCGGGAGAATTTGCCGTTGACGGCATCCGAGATAGCCTTGGCGGCCGTGGTCTTGGCAAGGCCGGGTACGGATTCGATCAAAATGTGACCGTCCGCCAGGATCGCCGCTGTCAGAGACTGGGCGAGGGTCAGCTGTCCCACAACCCGGGACTTATAGTATTGGGCGAGCTTCAGGATCACTTCCTGGGAGTACTCGAATTCTTCCTGCGTAATCGTGCTTTTGACGCTGCTCATAATCGGTAGTTCTCCTTTTTTAAATCGTTATTTTCACTGCCTCGGCTATACGCTTTCTGGTGTACAGGATGACAATATCATCTGCCTGCAGCAGCGTTCTGCCGGACGGAACAATCGGGACACCGCCTCGGTCGATCGCAACAATAAAGGTCTGTCTGGAGATGTCGAGCTCCCGGATCTCATGGCCGCACCACGGGTGGTTCGGCTTGAGCCGGATCTGGTTTAAGTCAATGTCGTAGCCGTCGTTGAAGCCCTCCGCTGCCAGAACCACATTATCTCCCTTTTCCAGCATGATATCGCCGCGGGGCACCACCAGATCCGTTCCGCGCTGAATAGCGGCGATGATCAGCCCCTCCGGCAGTCCCAGATTCATGATCTTTCTGCCGACCCAGTTGTCTTTTCCATCCAGACGCACACGGATAAAGCGCACCGCCATCTCCGCCTTCTGCTCACCGACCCGCTGCAGCATGGTATACTGCTCGACAAATCCGGCGCTGATGATACCGGTGGGGATGGCCACCATGCCCACACCCAGAAAACTGATGATGATGCCGAGAATCTTGCCCGCCGTCGTAATCGGATAAATGTCGCCGTAGCCCACTGTCAGCAAGGTGGACGTAGCCCACCAGATCCCGGAGAACGCATTGGAGAACACCTCCGGCTGCGCCTTGTTCTCGACGGAATACATGCACAGGCTCGATGCAACCATCAGAATACAGATCAGAAAGACGGAAGAAAGCAGCTGCTGCTTCTTATTGCTCAGAACGCTGGTGATGACATTCAGCGAATCGTAGTACGCATTGATCCTGAACAGCCGGAAAATCCGGATCACCCGGAACATCCGGAAGGCCACCGCGCCGGCCGGAAAGAAGAATGGCAGATAGTAAGGAAGAAAAGAAAGCAGGTCCACAATCCCGTTAAAGGACAGAACGTACGCCCGTATCATCTGATTGCGGGGCTTCTTCCGATCCGCCGCAGGAGCCGACACCACTCTCAGGACATAATCGACGGCAAAAAAGGCCACTGTGACAGATTCAACCGCCAGCAGTGCCGG
>JAFTFP010000199.1 GCA_017449485.1 Lachnospiraceae bacterium | reverse complement strand
CGGCGGAAGAGCAGGAGGAGAAGAGGTGTTTTTCCGGTGCGGATCGGTTCATCGGAAAAGACTGCTCATATATCTGCTGATTCTGGCAGGCGTGGTGGTGTTTGCCAGCCTGGAGGGAGGCCTGTTTCCCTATTTCTGCCTCTACGCGGCGCTTCTTTATCTGCCGTTTCAGGCGCTGATGACCTGTCTTTATTTTGCTTTTTTCAAATGTTATCAGGAGCTTCCGGACCACATGACCGTGAAGGGGGAGGAATATCCTTACCGGCTGATCCTGGAGAATACCGGAATCCTGCCGGTCAATGACTTGATTCTGTGGTTTGATCATTCCTGCTGCCAGCTCCGAGGGATCGGGGAACAGGAGACGGTTTCGCTGTCCGCGGGATCCAGGCAGGAGAAGCCCGGAACGGCTGTCTGCCGCTACGCGGGGACGTATGAGATCGGACTGAAGGAAGTCGAGCTGTGGGATCCCTTCCGGATTTTTTCTCTGCGGATGATCATTCCTTCGGTTTTCCGGGTGACGGTGCGGCCGCGCGTCACCGACGCGGCGCGTTCTGCGGTGGATTTTGAAAACCTGCTGGCATCCCGCCTTTTCAGCACGCACCAGGAGGAGGAAATTCCCGGCAACGAGATGCACAGGTATGAGAACGGTGAACCGCTGCGGCGCGTGAACTGGAAGGTTTACGCCCGGAGTGGAAAACTGATGACGCGCATTCCGGAGCGGAAAAATCTGCGGGAAGTACAGATCTATCTGATCGCCCGGAACAAACCCGCCGAGCTGTTTGACCTCACGGAGATCCGGTGCCGCGACCGGTTCCTGGAGTTTGCGGTGTCTGCCGCCTGGTACTTCGGAAGCCGCCGCGAGGCGGTGCGGCTGGTCTTCCCGCGCGGCGGGATCCGGGAGATGGTTGTTTCCTCGCCGGATACATTTCTGACGTTCTACGACGAGATTTCAAGAGGACCTTTTTATAACACGGACGATGAAGCGGACAGACTTGTGCAGGAGTCTGCCCTGCGGGAGAAAAATGGAACAGACAGCGTCATTCTTCGGGTGGAAGAAGAAACTCTTATCTGACGGGGATCTGCTGCGGCAGCTCCTTCTGTGTCTGCTCATGCCGGGCGCAGTCAGGATGGTGCCTCTGCCGGTTTCCGGGGAAGCACAGCAGCAGAGCATCATGCTCTTTCTGTGCGTGCTGTTTGTTCTCGCCGGCGCCGTTCTTTCCGCGCTCGGAAGAAAGCCGGCGGGACGTATTCTGCCCGCCGTGGTTTTCCTTGTGGTCTTTCTGGCTGAGAGAGCCGGCGAAACGGGGACGGAGAGAGCAGTACACATCGTGCTGCCTGCGCTGATTCTGTACTGGATTTCCTGTGCCGCACTGCGGCTCGGGAGGCTTTTCGCCATACCCGTTTACATCCTGGCCGGGCTGATCGTTTACGGATATGCGCGCGGAACGATGCCGGACGCGCTCACCCTGTGCGCCGGCCTGCCGCTCCTGCTCTCAGAGCTCCGCGGCATCCGGGACCATCAGAGCGTCCGCTGGCTGGGGGCTTTCCTGGCTTTCTCGCTTCTTGTCACTGCGCTGCCGGTTCACACGGAACCGATTGACTGGAGCCGCCCGATCGAGCGCGCGCAGGAACTTTTTTACGAGGCGGGAGAAAAGCTGGACCGCCTGACCTATCATTTTTCGGAGCGCCTTCCGCAGATCTTTCCCGAGAGCCGCTACCGGAGCGGCTACAGCGGCCTGGGCACGCCGGGAGAAAACAGGACTGCGGAGGACCGGGAGGAACTCCTGCTTCACACCGCCGGTTCCCGGATCACCATCTATCTGGTCGGTCAGACCTTTGACCGGTTTGAGGACGGACGGCTTGTTCACAGCGGTAAACAGGAGGAGGAAGCCGCAGCTGCTGAGGATCTTTCCTCCGCCTTTGCCTCCTGGCTGCCGGAGTATCTGACTGCGCTGTACCGGGCCGGTATCAGCCGCGAGGAAGCCCGGACTTTTTCCGAACCGCACACCATGGATGTTGAGTACCGGCTCCTGCAGACCCGCGATCTGATCCGGGACCGGTCGACTTTCCGGACCAGTGTCGACCCGAAGGAGCTCGAAGTGACTGATCAGGGGATTCGCTTTGATGTCCGGCACGGGATGGGTACGACGTATGAGACGGCCTTCCTGGTGATTGATTATGCCAATCCGCTTCTGGAAGAAATCCTGCGGACTGCGCCCGGTGCATCCCGGCGTGCCGATGCGCCCGCATATGAGGAAATGTGTTCGTATTTTGATCAGATCTACGGGGGCTTCCGGAATTTCAGGCTGGAAGATATGATCTCACGGACCGATTACGAGAGGTGGCGCAGCGGGGAAGAACCTGCCGGGACGCCGGACATGCAGGTTCCCGAGCGGATCCGTGCCCTCGCGGAGCAGATCACAGCCGGCAGAACCAGTGATTATGACAAAGCGCGGGCGATCGAACAGTACCTGCGCACAAACTACTGCTACACCCTGACTCCCGCCGCACCCGCGGACGGGAAGCAGGAAGGGGACTACGTCGAACAGTTCCTGTTTGCGGCCGGGGAGGGTTACTGCGTCCACTATGCCGCCGCCATGCTGCAGATGCTGCAGGCTCTCGGCATAGAGGCGCGCTATTGCGAGGGATATGCCTGCCGCATTCCGGTGCACGGAGTCGGCGAATATCAGGTTATGAGCAGCAGGGCACACGCCTGGCCGGAGGCATATTTTGCCGGATTCGGATGGGTCCCCTTCGAGCCGACGAGCGCGCTGCCGTCCGCCGCGGACACCACCTGGAACCGCACGGTGAAAGAGGAGAGCGGGGAGAGCAGGGAAGAGGAAGACGCGGAGTGGCAGAACCCCTATGCGCTGCCCGGGGCGCAGGCGGAATTTCCGGAGCCGGAAGAGCCTGAGCCGCTGACCGCCCATCCGCTGTTTGTCCCGCTGATCACCGTACTGATCCTGGCGCTCGGCATTCCGCTGTACCTGCTGATCTTCGTGCTGATCCGCCGGCGCCTCCGCAGACGCCGGTACCGGCAGCTGGATGCCCGGGAGCGCCTGCTGATGCAGGAGGCGGAAATCCGGGAGCTGCTGGGGAAACTGGACCCGGAGCCGGTCAATCCGGTTCTCACGGATTATGCGGCACGACTTCCGGACCCGGCGCTTTCGGCGGACCTGCGCGCCTTTACGGACTGCTATGAGGCTGTCCGTTTCGGGGCAAAATCTGTCCTTCCGTCCTGGACATCGCAGGCGGAAAAGCTGCGCGCGGCGCTGGCGGAGCGCTGGATTGCCGCTGACCCGGACAGCACTGTGCGAAAATGGATCCGGCGTGCACAGATCCGGATCAGCCGGAGAACTTTTGAGGAGGAATAAGAAATGGCTCACGAGAAGTTCCGTTATCGTACACTGGAAGAACTGACGGCAGAAACGGAGCGGCTGGGAATCTCTCTCCCGCTTGCGGAAGATACGAAGGCTCTTGCCGCGCCGGTTTCTTTTGCCGGCAGAACCCTGCAAAGCCGCATGGGAATTGCCCCGATGGAGGGCGCGGATTCCCTGCCGGACGGATCACCTTCCGAACTGACGCTGCGGCGCTATGTGCGGGAGGCAGAGGGCGGAAGCGCACTCATCTGGTTTGAAGCCATCTCCATCGTGGAGGAGGGACGCTCCGGCATGACGCAGCTGATGCTCACGGAGCGGAATCTGGATGCTTATAAGCGGTTCACGGAACAGATCCGGGAGGCGGGCAGGAAGGCGAACGGCTATGCGCCGTTCCTGATCATGCAGGCCAATCACAGCGGCCGCTATTCCAATCCGCAGAACCGCCCGGCGCCGATCATTGCTTACCGCCATCCGGAATATGAAAAGTTCCGCGCGGCGGATGATTCCTGCATCGCGTCGGATGACTATCTGAAGAAGCTGGAGGAGCAGTTCGGAAAAGCTGCGCTGCTGGCGAAGGAGGCGGGGTTTGACGCAGTGGATATCAAGGCCTGTCACGGTTATCTGCTCGCGGTGCTGCTGAGTGCGTATACACGTCCCGGCCTGTACGGAGGGAGCTTTGAAAACCGCACACGTCTTTTAAAAAATGCAATTGCCGCGGCAAAACCCGCCGAAGACGATGCGTTTCTGGTGACGGCAAGAATCGGTATTTACGACGGTGTTCCTTATCCGTACGGCTTCGGCGTGAGCCCGGAGAGCGGGGCGGACTTTGACGCCGCGGAACCGGTCCGGCTGGTGCGGGAGCTCAGAGATGAGTCTGATTTCTCCCTGCTGGATCTGACCATGGGGAATCCCTATGTCACAACCCATGTCACCAGACCCTTCGACAGCGGCAAATATGTTCCTGACGAGCACCCACTCACCGGAATCGCGCGGATGATCGGCGGGATCGGTGCGGTGAAGCAGGCAGTGCCGGGACCGGTGATCTATGCCTCCGCGCCGTCTTACCTGCGGCAGTACGCGGATCTGTACAGTGCAGGGGCAGTGGAGCAGGGACTGTGCGACGGTATGCTGTTCGGCCGGATGGCTTTTGCGGATCCGGATTACGCAAACGAGATTGTCCGGGACGGCCGTGTCAACCCGGGCAGAGTCTGTCTGACCTGCGGAAAGTGCGGAGACCTGATCCGCTCTCACAAGCCGACCGGGTGCGTTGTGCGCAGTCCGGAAATCTATCTTCCGTATTACCGCGAGTTTCTGAAAGAGAAAGAAGCACTTCCTGCGAATTTCAGAGGATGATGCAGGAGGCTTTTCCAACAGGTTTCAGGAGGCAGTTATGAAAGCAGTACTGATCGGCGCATCGGGATACGGAGATTATTTTTATCTGGACCGGCTGGAACACGAGATTCCGGACGGGCTCGGGAAATTATGTGCGGTTGTCGATCCGTTTATCCGGAACGCGCCGCGCCGCCCGTTCCTGGAGGCACACCATATTCCTGTTTATGATTCCCTGGAGGACTTTTATGCCCATGACCGGGCCGATGTGGTGATGATTGCCTCGCCGGTTCCCGTCCACAAAGGACAGGTCCTGTGTGCACTTTCTCACGGCGCCGTCGATTTGTGTGAGAAGCCGCTGGTACCGGTGCTGCAGGAGGCGGACGAACTGGAGGCGGCGCTGAAGGCCGCGGACCAGTCAGTCGTGGCAGAAAATGCAGCTTCCCGGCTGCTGGTGGGCTTTCAGTGGTCCTACGCCCCGGCAATGCTCCGGCTCAAGGAAGACATTCTGGCCGGGAAGCTCGGCAGGCCCCTTACGCTGAAGACCTGTGTGTCCTGGAGAAGACCGGACGCTTATTATCAGGGAAGCTTCTGGAAGGGGCGGATCCGGGATGATGCGGGGCGCTGGGTTCTCGATGCCATTCTTTCCAATGCGACGGCGCACTACCTCCACAACATGTTTTTCCTGTCCGGTTCCTCCATGGATGCGGCAGCTCTGCCGGAGTCTGTCGAAGGAAGCCTGTACCGGGCGAGGGAGATTGAGAGCTATGACACCTGTTTCCTGCGGGGACGGTTCGCGGGCGGCGCGCAGTTCTATATCGCCGTCTCACACTCCGCGGAGCAGGAGGCGAACCCGCGCCTTGAATATACTTTTGAAAATGCGGTGGTCACACTGGACACAGGCACAGACGGGATTCTGCGGGCTCAGCGGAGGGACGGAACCTGCATGGAGTACGGTGAGATGAACAGCAGGAGCGGCGGAAACGAGAAAATCCTCGCCGCATTTGCCGCGGCGGAAGGTGCTGACACCGGAAGGAGACCGACCTGCGGAATCCGGACAATCCGGCCGCACCTTGCGGTGTGCAATGCGGTGCTGGATCATATTCCGGTGACGGAGATGCCGGAGCCTTTCCGGATGCGCGTGCAGGAACCGCAGATGACGCAGGTGCGGGGCTTGTACTCCGCACTGGAAGAGGGGTATCGGAAGATGCTGCTGCCGGACGAGCTGGGCTGCCCCTGGGCGGCGCCGTCGGTACGGTTTTCGCTCGAAGGTTATGATCAGTTTGAGGGGAGGCTTTTCATATGAAGGTCTGTATCATCGGAAACTGCGGCCACGCGGACCGCGTACTGAAGGCGGCAGTGAAGAGCGCGGCAGGTGCAAAGACAGGATCAGAGAGCGGCACGCAGAGTGCGGCTTTTGAGGTGGCCGGCATTGCGCCGGCTTATGAGGGCGATCCCTCTGCCGCAAAGATGGCAGCACGCTTTGCGGAGCAGGGCTTTTCCGTGCCGGTGTATGAGAACTGGCGGGAGATGCTTCTTAAGATCCGCCCGGAGATCGCCGTCGTGGACGGCAGATTCGGAGAACATGCGGAGCAGGCCGCATTTTGCCTCCGGCAGGGCATGCATGTCTTCTGCGACAAGCCGGCTGCGGTGAATGAGGAGCAGCTTTTGCTGATCCGGGACGCAGCTGCGGAAAACGGCGGGCTGTACTGGTCCATGCTGACCAGCCGCTACGACCCGTGGTTTGCCGCGGCGAAACGGATTGTCGACGCGGGGACCATCGGGAGTGTGCGCCTGATGGACGGGCAGAAATCCTACAAGCTGGGCACGCGGGCTCCTTTTTACAGAGATCCGGAGCTGTACGGCGGGACGCTGTCCTGGGTCGGCATTCATATGATCGATCTGATGCTCTGGATTTCCGGGAAGAAGTGCGTGCGCGCCGCGGCGTTTTCCTCGTCCGCGGATAACGGCGGGGCATGCGGAGAGCAGAACCCGGTGACAATGCAGTGTCCGGAGACCACGGTCGTTTTCCAGATGGAACTGGAGGATGAAATTCTGTGCAGTGTCCGGACAGACTATCTGCGGCCGGCGTTTGCGGCGACGCACGGGGACGACCGGATCCGGATCGTCGGGACGAAGGGCAGCGTCGAAGTCCGAAGCGACCGGGTTTTTCTGCTGACCGCGGATTGCCCGGAAGGTGCGGAAGTGCCGTGCTCAGAAGAGCCGCTGATTTTTGAAGATTTTATTGCGGCCGCAGCGGACGGGCAGGCGCGCCGCATCAGCAGCGAAGACTCGCTGGAAGTGACGCGGACGGCGCTTCTGTGCACCCGCGCACTGAAGGAGAGATGCGTGGCGGAAGCCGGAGAGGAGTAAAAACATGAAAAAGACAGCTTTGGTGACAGGAGCCAGCCGGGGCATCGGCCTGGCTATTGCAAGACAGCTAGGGCGCGACGGCTGCCGGGTCATGCTGTGCGCGACGGGAACGGAAGAGAAGAACCGGCAGACGCTGGATAATCTGCGCGCGGAAGAGATCGAGTGTGCTTATGTACAGGGGGACATCAGCCGCAGTGAAGACCGCATCCGGATCGTGGAGAAGACGGTGGAGACCTTCGGGCGGATTGATATTCTTGTCAACAATGCCGGCGTCGCGCCGCTTCAGCGCGCGGATTTGCTGGATATGACAGAGGAAAGCTTTGACCGGGTGATCGGCATCAATACCCGCGGAAACATGTTTCTGACCCAGGCGGTTGCAAAACAGATGCTGAAGCAGGACATCATCGACGAACACGGCCTGCGCGGCTTTATTGTCAACGTCTCCAGCTGCAGCGCCGTCGTTTCCAGTGTCAGCCGCGGCGAGTACTGCGTCTCCAAAGCCGGCGTGTCCATGCTGACGACGCTCTACGCGGACCGGCTGGCGGGCGAGGGCATCCTGGTCAATGAAGTCCGGCCCGGCGTGATCGCGACAGACATGACGCAGACGGTGCAGGCAAAATATGACCGCCTCATCGAGGAAGGCGTCTTCCCGATTGCCCGCTGGGGACAGCCGGAGGATGTGGCGGACGCGGTGAGCGCACTGTGCAGCGGAAAGCTGCGCTACACAACCGGAAATTATATCGATGTGGACGGCGGCTTCCACATCCGCAGACTGTGACAGCACAGAGTCTGCCTGCAGACGGATTCTGACCGGAGTGAAAGGAACAGACCATGATTCGAACAGCCATCATCGGTGTCGGCAATATGGGAAGCAAATATGCTTCCATCATTCAGTCGGGCGCAGTCCCTGAGATGAAGCTCGCGGCAATTACCCGGGTGCGGGGCGCATACCGGGATCTGCTGCTGCCTTCCATCGAAGCAGGCCTGCCGGTTTACGACAATGCCGGCGCATTATTTGACGCGATCGAAAGCGGGGAGACTGCTGCGGACGCGGTGATTATCGCGACGCCCCACTATGTCCACGAGGAGTCGGCGCTGCGGGCCTTCCGGAACGGCCTGCATGTGCTGTGCGAGAAGCCTTCCGGCGTATATTCCCGCCAGGCCAGAGAGATGGAGGAGGCCGCCGCGGAGGCGGAGAAAACGGCGGGAGCGGTCTTCGGAATTGTCTTCAATCAGCGCACGCTCCCTGTCTATCAGCGCCTGCATGAGCTGGTGCACAGCGGCACCTACGGAGCCCTGAAGCGTGTGAACTGGATCGTGACGGACTGGTACCGGCCTGATCCGTATTACGCCGCCAGCTCCTGGCACGCCGCCTGGAAGAGCGACGGAGGCGGCATCATTTTGAACCAGTGCCCGCACAACCTGGACCTTCTGCAGTGGATCTGCGGCATGCCGGCCCGGGTACAGGCTTTCTGCAGGGAAGGACACTATCACGACATCGAAGTGGAAGATGACGTGACCGCTTATCTGGAATGGGAAAACGGAGCCAGCGGAACTTTTGTCACTTCGACAGGGGATGCACCCGGCTTAAACCGCCTGGAAATTTCGCTGGAGGAGGCGATGATCGTCTGTGAGAACGGGAAGCTCCGGATCGGCACGCTGGAAGAAGAACTCGGTCAGAAGGAAGCGGACTACCGCCACACCTCGCAGGACTTTTTCCGCAAAATCCGGGGCACCTGGCACGAAGAGACGCCGCCCGCGGAGCCCGCGCCATATGAGCGCATTCTGAAGGATTTTGCCGCTGCGTGCGAAGGGAGAGGGACCTGCACCGCACCGGGAAACGAAGGACGCAAGAGTCTCCTGATCTCCAATGCCATCTATCTCTCCTCCTGGGAGAAGCGTATGGTGGAGCTGCCCGCAGCGGGCAGCGGACAGGAGCTGGCTTTTGAAAAGGATTTTGAAGCATGGCTGGAGCGGAAGATCCGCGAAGGATCGGCAGACAGCAGAGAAAGCGGAGATAAAGAAGGTTAAAGCAAATTGCAATAGAAAACAAGTTGTATTATAATACGAGTTGCAAGTGAATAACACTTGCAACTCTTTTTTATTTTTTCTGTTTAGCGTTTGTGGGGGGCCGGTATGGAACTGAGGAAAACACAGGACGCTGTCGGGCAGATGCTCTGCCATGATATCACACAGATTATTCCCGGAGAGTTCAAGGGGCCGGTGTTCAGGAAGGGACACATCATCACAGAGGAAGATGTCCCGGTGCTCCTGAGCGTCGGGAAGGACCACGTCTACATCTGGGAAGTCAATGACAAAATGATGCATGAAGATGATGCCGCCATGGTTCTGTACGGGCTGTGCGCTTCCGAACATATGCACGCGTCGGAAATCAAAGAAGGCAAGGTAGAGCTGATTGCGGACATCGACGGACTTCTGAAGGTGGACCGCAGGCGTCTGGATCTTGTGAATTCGATGGGAGAGATGATGATCGCATGCCGTCACGGGAACTTCCCTGTCCGGACCGGCGATAAGCTCGCAGGCACCAGGATTATTCCGCTGATCATTGAGAAAGAAAAGATGGAGCGTGTGAGAGAGGCGGCGGGTGGAGAACCGATTCTGCGTCTTCTGCCTTACACGGAGAAAAAAGTCGGTATCGTCACGACCGGTAATGAGGTCTTTTACGGCCGGATCGAAGACAGATTTACACCGGTCGTCATCCGCAAGGTTGAGGAATACGGCGCGAAAGTGACCGGACACAAGCTCAGCAGTGATGATACAGAGATGGAAATCCGGTGCATTCAGGAGCTGCTGGAGGACGGGTGCGATTTCATTCTCTGCACGGGCGGAATGAGCGTCGATCCGGACGACCGCACGCCTTACGCAATCCGCTCCGCAGCCGATGAAGTGATCACCTACGGAGCACCGGTGCTGCCGGGCGCCATGTTTATGCTGGCATACAAGAACTGCCCACAGGCGGACGGAAGTACGAAACGGGTTCCGATTGTTGGACTGCCCGGCTGCGTGATGTATGCGAAGCGGACGATTTTTGACCTGATTCTGCCGCGGCTTGCTGCGGATGATCCGGTGACGCGGGAGGAGATCGACCGGCTCGGCATGGGAGGACTGTGCCTTGGCTGCGAAGTCTGTACATTCCCCAACTGCGGGTTTGGCAAAGGCTGACTGCCGCATTGAACGGGACTGAGGAAACAGGAATGCTGGATGCCTACGGAAGAGTAATTGATTATCTGCGGATTTCCATCACGGACCGGTGCAGTCTGCGCTGCAGATACTGCATGCCCGACGGAGTAGATCTGATCCCCATGAAAGACCTGCTCTCTTATGAGGAAATTCTCGAAATTGCCCTGACTGCGGCACAGTGCGGCTTCCGCAAAATCAAAGTGACCGGCGGTGAGCCGCTGGTGCGGCCGGGCGCAGTCTATCTGGTTTTCATGCTGAAAAAAATACCGGGCATCGGGCAGGTGACGATGACCACCAACGGCATCCTGCTTCCGCAGTATGCCGCAGATCTGAAAGAGGCGGGTCTGGATGCGGTTAACATTTCTCTGGACACCCTCTCCCCGGAGCGCTTTGCGTTTATCACGGGGAGACAGGAACTGAACAGAGTGCTGGAAGGCATTGAGGCGGCACTTTCCGCCGGCATCCGTACCAAACTGAATGTTGTTCTTCAGAAGGACGTCAATGACGACGAGTGGGAGGCACTGATGCTGCTCGCCAGGGAGCGCCCGCTGGACGTCCGCTTTATTGAAATGATGCCGATCGGCGCGGGGCAGAATACAGAGGGTGTCAGCAACGAAGTCCTCCTGGAACAGATCATTGAGAAATATCCTGGAGCCGAGTCGGATTTTGCCGTACACGGAAACGGACCGGCGGTCTATCTCAGAATTCCGGGGTATAAGGGAAGCATTGGCTTCATCAGTGCGATTCACGGAAAATTCTGCCGCACGTGCAATCGGATGCGGCTGACCTCGACGGGGCTGCTCAAGCCCTGCCTGTGTTATGAAACCGCAGTGGATCTGCGCAGTATTCTCCGCTCCGGCAGGAAGCGGGAAGAGCGCGCGGAGCGGCTCGCCTGGGCTTTCGCAAAGGCCTGCAGCGAGAAACCGGAGGCGCATTGTTTTGAACGGGAAGAGGATATCACGGAGACCAAGAAGATGGCTCAGATCGGAGGTTGATGATGGGTAAGCTGATCGCCATATGTATCAGTGATGCGCGGGGCACGCAGAAGTATGAGATTCAGGAGGCCAGACTGATTCCCTCTCATGGCATTGAGGGGGATGCACACGCGGGAAACTGGCACCGGCAGGTGAGTCTTCTGGGAATCGAAAAAATAGAGGAGTTCCGGAAGAAGGGGGCTGATGTCGGGTTCGGTGCGTTCGGAGAAAACCTGATTGTGGAAGGCTTCGAGCTGCGTCAGCTTCCGGTCGGGACGCGCTTCAGAATCGGAAATGTGCTGCTGGAACTCACACAGATCGGCAAGGAATGTCATGATCACTGTGCAATCTACAACACGGTCGGGGACTGCATCATGCCCCGCGAAGGTGTCTTCACCAGAGTGCTGGAAGGCGGCGTGATTCATCCGGGCGATGAGATCGAATGCATTCCCGCGCAGGCTGACCGGCCTTTCACAGCGGCGGTGATCACACTCAGCGACCGCGCCTTCAGGAAGGAGCGCGAGGACCTGAGCGGCCCGCTGATCCGGGAAATTCTGGAGAAACAGGGATATATCGTCGAGGAAACCATTCTGCTTCCGGACGGGAAGGCTCCGCTGCAGCAGCAGCTGATCCGTCTGGCCGATCAGCGGCAGATGAGTGTCATTCTCACGACGGGAGGCACAGGCTTCTCGGAACGGGATGTGACGCCGGAAGCCACGCAGGCAGTCTGTGACCGGATGGCGCCCGGCATTGCCGAGGCTATGCGCGCCGAGTCGCTCAAAATCACGAAGCACGCCATGCTCAGCCGCCAGACGGCCGGGATCCGGAAGAAGACGCTGATTGTCAACCTGCCCGGCAGTCCGAAAGCCTGCAGAGAAGACCTGGAGATTATCCTGCCGGCGCTCGGGCACGGCCTTGGAATTCTCAGGGGAACGGCGGACAACTGAAGCGGTGTTATTGTTTTTTAAAATTTTACATATAAGGCAAAAGGGAGGATAGCAATGAAAAAGAAACTGGCATGGTTACTGACGGCAGGACTGGTTCTCGGACTGACAGCCTGTGCGGCGCCGGCGGCGCAGCCGGCTCCTGCGGCCGAGGCCCCCGCTGAGGAAGAAGCGCCTGCGGAGGAAGCCGCTGTGGAGGAGGAAGCCGCTGTGGAAGAAGAAGCGCCCTCTGAGGAAGCCGCAGCAGAAGAGACCGAGATTCAGGTCTTCATCGCAGCCAGTCTGAACACGGTCATGACAGAAGTGGCGGAGAAGTTCAACGAGACACATCCGGAGATTAAGATTGTCTACAATGCGGACAGTTCCGGAAAGCTGCTGACACAGATTGAGGAAGGCTATGAGTGCGACGTATTTTTCTCGGCGGCGCAGAAGCAGATGAACACGCTGGAAAAGGATGACGGACTGATTGTTGAAGGAACCCGTCACAACGTCGTAAACAATCAGGTGGTGGTTGTGACGCTGAAGGACAGCGGAACCGAAGTAACCGGTCTGGAGGATATCGGCAAGGCGGAGAGCATCGCACTCGCGGACGGATCCGTCCCGGTCGGACGCTATACGCGCACCGCACTGATGAATCTCGGTATTCTCCCTGAAGTTGAGGATGCATCCGTCTACACCACCGAGGAAGTCTCCGAAGCGCTGGGCGGCGTGGAAATCTCCGAGCAGTCCAACGTCTCCAAGGTCCTGGCAGCGGTCGTGGAGGACTCCTGTGAAGTGGGAACCACCTATTATTCCGACACCTACGGTTTTGAGGATAAACTCGATATTCTGGAGACAGTCCCTTATGACCTGACCGGCAATGTTATTTACCCGATTGCCCAGGTGGTGAACGAAGAGGCGAGTGAGGCACAGACCGCAGCCGCGAAGCTCTTCATCGATTATGTTGTATCCGATGAGGCTAAGGCGATTTTTGACTCCTACTACTTTGATACAGATGTGGAGTAATGTTTTACAGGAATCTTCTGCAGAATGACTGAAATTGCGGATGTATTGAAAAATCTTGACTGGAGTCCGTTCTGGATCTCCATGAAAACCGGCGTCGTCGCGACGATCCTGTCGTTCTTACTCGGGATCTTCGCGGCGCGCAGGGTGATGTACGCGGGACCGGGTAAAAAATCGGTTCTGGACGGTATTCTGACGCTCCCGATGGTGCTGCCCCCGACAGTCGCGGGCTTCTTTCTGCTGCTTCTGTTCAGCAGGCGAAGGCCCCTTGGGAGCTTTCTTTTTTCCCAGTTCGGGATCAAAGTCGTGCAGTCCTGGCTGGGCTGCATCATCGCGGCGACGGTTATCGCTTTTCCGCTGATGTACCGCAACGCCCGCGCGGCATTCGAACAGGTGGATATGAATTTGATTTACGCCGGGCGCACGCTGGGAATGAGTGACGGCGAAATCTTCTGGCGCGTCGTGCTGCCGAACGCAGGTCCCGGGATTGCGAGCGGAACGATTCTGACTTTCGCGAGGGCGCTGGGCGAGTACGGTGCGACATCCATGCTGGCCGGCAATATTCCCGGGAAGACCGCCACCATCTCACAGCGGATCGCCATGGTCATTCAGGATCAGAATTATGTGACGGCCGGTGTGTGGGTTGCCATCGTTCTGATCATTGCCTTTGTCTCGATCTTCCTGATGAACTGGTTCACGGGCAAAACCCTGAAAAACGTGGAGCGGTGGTAGTCATGGAACTGAACGCGGACATTCATAAAAAACTCGGCTCCTTTTCTCTCGACATGCAATTCTGTGCATCCCGGCGGCGGACAGGTATCCTGGGCGCGTCCGGCTGCGGGAAATCCCTGACGCTGAAAGTCATTGCCGGCATCACGGAGCCGGATACGGGACGGATCGAACTGAACGGGCGGGTGCTGTATGATTCGGAGAAAGGGATCAACATCCCCGCACAGAAGCGGAATGTGGGCTATCTTTTCCAGAACTACGCGCTGTTTCCGAATCTGACTGTACAGCAGAATATTGCCTGCGGCCTGAAGTACTGGAAGCGGGGAAATCGTGAGCACAGCCGGGAAAAAACGGATGAGATGATCGAACTGTTCGGCCTGCAGGGACTGGAGGAGCATCTGCCCCGTCAGCTGTCCGGCGGCCAGCAGCAGCGCACGGCACTTGCGCGGATCCTTGTCTGTCAGCCGGAGGTCATTCTTCTGGATGAACCGTTCTCCGCTCTGGATTCTTATCTGAAAGACCGGCTGCAGGACGATCTGATGCTGTATCTGAAGAACTATGACGGGCTGATTCTTATGGTCTCCCACAGCCGCGATGAACTGTACCGCTTTGCCGATGATCTCATCGTGATGGGAAGCGGCGGCACACTGGTGCAGGGCACGCCGGAGGAGGTCTTCCGGAATCCGCGGACGAAGAGTGCCGCCATGCTGACGGGATGCAAGAATTTCTCCTCTGCCCGGCGGATTTCGGATCACGAGCTGTATGCCGCCGACTGGGGCGTAACCCTCTCGGTTTCCAGTGTGCTGCCGGAAAGCTTTAACGGAATCGGCTTCAGGGCACACGATTTCATTCCGGTCTACGGGCAGAGAGAAGAGAACTGCATTCCCTGCAGACTGATCCGGGAGACGGACCTTCCTTTCGAAAAGAATTATTACATTGCACCGGACCATGTACAGGGATCTGAAGAAGAATCATCCGGTTCGACAGGTACGGAGGATTGTCTGCTCTGGCGTATCCAGCGTGACGGACAGGCGCTGATCCGGGAAAAAGGCATGCCGGATTATCTGCGCTTTCCGGAAGATGCGCTGCTGTTTCTGAACACATGAGATTAGAAAAACGGAGAAAGCGATGGAATTTACACATTTTGACGAACAGGGCAACGCGCGCATGGTGGACGTGGGCGAGAAGGAAGTGACGCAGCGGGAAGCGCTGGCCGGCGGTTATATTCAGCTGTCGGAGGAGGCGTATCAGGCTGTACTCGGAAAAAAGGTGAAAAAGGGAGACGTTCTGACCGTGGCGCAGGTCGCCGGAATCATGGGCGTGAAACGGACGGCGGAGCTGATCCCGATGTGCCATACGCTGATTCTGACCCATGTGAGCCTGACCTTTGAGACGGAGGATGAGACCTGTCGGATCCGGGCGCTGTGCCGAGTGCGCTGTGAGGGAAAAACCGGCGTGGAGATGGAAGCGCTGACCGGTGTCAGCACGGCGCTGCTGACTATTTACGACATGTGCAAGGCAATTGACCGGCGCATGATGATCGGAGAAATCTGCCTTCTGGAGAAAAGCGGGGGAAAGAGCGGAGTCTTCCGGCGCTGATCTTATGCGGATCTGTGCATCCCGGAGCATTCTTTGTGCAAAAGCGGTTGAGTGCGCGGCCAAAGTGGATTAGAATAATTGGACAGGGTCTTCCGCAGAAGGAGGACTGTGTCCGTTTTTTATTTATAGTACAGGAGTCATTATGAAGAAAATACGTAAAATAGTATCTGTCATTCTGGCAGCGGCAATTGCGGCTCTTCTTGTCTGCAGCGGCGCGGGAAGCGTTTCAGCTCAGGCTGCGGGAAGAACCGTGCACATTGACGCCTGCCTGATTCAGGGCGATACCGTCATCTGCCAGCTTTCCGGAAATGCCGCGGGCAGCGACGGCATGCTGTATATCTTTTCCGATGAGGTCTGGCAGGACGGACCGGTCGGAAACATCGTGGCGTCCGTGCCTGCCGGTTCGACGTCGGCCGCCTTCCCGCTGGGCTACAATACCGCGGGTTCCAACCTGTCGAAGAAATTCCTGGTCGCCGTGAAACAGGGCGGCTCCTTCGTGCAGGTCAGCGACGAGCATTACATCACAAACCCTGAGGCAATGGCCGCCTACTCCATGCCGCGGCGCGCGACAGGCATCAAGGGTATCCTGATGGATCCCACGAAGATCGCGAGCGGCGAGCTGCAGGAGCTGGGCATTCAGCAGGTGGTCTACAACATGTATGTGGATCAGATCTGCTCCGGCCCTGAAGTGCCGGGCGCGATTCCCTTCCCGTATAACGAGAAGATGTATTATTTTGACCCGGGCATTGTCGGTCATTACGATGCAATGGTGATGACGCTGAACAACATGGGCATTTCCGTCACGATGGTGCTGCTCAACGAAGCCAGCGGCGTTCACTCGGCGGATCTGGTTCACCCGCTTGCACGCGATGGCTTTAAGGCACCGGGCTACGCACTGAATGTCGCAACGGCGGACGGAACCAATCACTTAAAGGCCATCGGCGCCTTCCTGGGTCAGCGCTACAACGGCGCAACCGGCCACGGCCAGATTGACAACTGGATTCTGGGCAACGAAGTCAATGCGCGCACCTCCTGGTGGTACATGGGCAGCGCGAATCTGACGCTGAATGTCAGCGAATATACGAAGGCCTTCCGGATTCTTTACAACGAGATCAAGGCTTATACGGCGACAGCAAATATCTACAACTCCATCGATCAGGAGTGGGGACGCAAGTCCAATCCGGGCAGCTTCCTCTCCAAGGATTATCTGGATGAATTCAACCGCTTCATTCTGCGTGAGGGCAATATTGACTGGGGCCTTTCCTTCCATCCTTACAATTCCCCGCTGTATGATCCCTACGCGTGGAACGGGCCGGCTGTCTGGGTCCGCACAGATCTGGGAACCCCGTACATCACCATGCAGAACCTGGATGTGCTCATAAACTACATGCATCAGCCGCAGTTCCTGAATCCGGCAGGACAGGTGCGCAGCATCTCCCTGGCGGAGATCGGCTACACCTCCAGCTTCGGAACCGAGAAGCAGGAAGCTTCCGTCGCCTATGGCTATCTGAAGGCAGTTTCCGAGCCGGACGTCGACGCCTTCATGCTTTTCCGCCAGTCCGACAGCGCGGAAGAGATGCAGAGCTATCTGGCACTGGGCCTGAATGACGTCAACGGCGTTCACAAGCCCGCCTATGCGATCTACCGCGATCTGGGCACGCCCAACCAGGGCGCTGCGATTGCCCGCGCATCCCAGATCATCGGCACGGATATTGTGGCGATGGTAGTCAATAAGGTGATCTGGACGCGCGGAGGAGACGGCGTCGTGCACTGAGCCGGATTTTGCAGAAAATACAGAATAACCAGAATAACAGAAGAGGAATCGCAGACCGCGATTCCTCTTTTTTGATTCGAATAAAAATGTCCGTGTGCTTACAGGGACCGGCCGTAGAAGGGCAGGCCGCCTCCGCAGCAGCAGCCGCCCCCGCCGCACAGCAGGTTCAGGAACAGGTTCAGCAGGCACATGCGCAGGCACCAGTTTCCGGTGGAGGAGCTCATGCCGCCGTAGGGGTTCTGCTGGGCCTCATACCAGGACGAGCCGGACTGGAGGCGCTGCACCAGCATCTGGTACTGCAGGTTGTTCGGTTCCATCCGCAGTGCCGTCTGCGCGTCCTGCAGAGCAGCCACGTTGTTGCCCAGTCCCGCGTTGGAGAGAGCGGAGTAGTAATACCACTGTGCAGAACGCTGCTGAATCTCAGAGAGAACGTTGAGAGCTTCACGGTAGTGGCGGCTGTTGATGTAATTGGCCGCCGCGCGCATGCGGATGGTCTCTTCATCCGTATAGGAACTCTGGCCGGAAGCGGAGCCTGATCCGGCACCCGCGCCGCCGGCTTCCTGCGTGAACTGACTCCAGAAGTCGCCCCAGAAATCGCCGTAGCCCCCGTAGCCTTCTCTTTCCTTGTAGGTCGTTCCGCCGTAGGAGGAACCGTGATAAGAGGAAGAGCCGCCCGCCTGCCCATAGGCGTGGCCCCCGCCGTAAGAGCTGGAGTAGGGGTGCTGGCGCTCATAGATGATCTGCTCATAAGCCTGCTGAACAAGCTTGAACATCTCCTCGGCCTTATCCTTGTTGGGGTTGTTGATGTTGGCATCCGGATGATATTTCCGGCTTAAATTGCGGTATGCTTTTTTTATTTCATCGTCCGAGGCGTCGCGGGAGACGCCCAGAACCTGATAAGGATCTGACATTTCTGCTATTTCCTCTCACTCTGAAGCTGGCCATACCGGCTCCATACGCCGGAATACAGGATATTACGGAGTATATCGGCATTCTGCAGAATTGGCAACGTCTCGAAGGTCTTGCAGCACTCCGCCATCATCATGGTCAGGATCTGCCGCACATATTCTTCGTAATCCGGGCGCGCGCTGGCTTCCAGCAGCGGATTGTAGCTGCCGCTTTTCCGGTCCTTCTCCAGATCATCATAGGCGTCCATGATATAGATGAACTTTCCAAGGAAGAAGCCCATGCGCCGCAGGATTTCCTCCCATTCGTCCTCACGAACGGCCAGGATTTCCGCCATGATATCCCCGAACAGGCCGCTGACCCGGTCAATGTCCTGATCCTTCTTTTCCTCGCATTCATGCAGCTTGATCAGGCGGTCGCGGATCACGGCTTCCTTGTCAGCATAGGTCAGGCAGGCCTTCTTCTCCTTTCCGGTGAGCAGTCGGGAGAGAACCAGGCCCTTGAGCTTCTTCTCATCGCTCCAGTCGTCCAGAAGAGAGTAATAAGAGAGAATAATATTCATATCCGCGGCATACTCGGTAAAAGTATTGACGCGGGTCGGGTGCTTTTCAAAAGGATGCGCGATGCAGGTCGTCGACGCATCGGTTTCCTCCGGCTCATAGAGGCCGGTGAGCAGCAGAATCAGAAAGGTGGTGTCATAGCTCAGCGTCAGCTGGCCCAGCTTTCCGTACTTCTGTTTCAGAACGCTGCAGAAGCCGCAGTAATAGGAGCGGTACAGGTCAAGCTCGCGCCCTTTCAGCTCTTTTTCATTGCAGACTACATAGCCGAACATAGGTCAGGTCCTTTTCTTGAACTCACAGCCGCACTTGGGGCAGCGCACCATGATTTTGCCCTTGCCCTTCGGAATGCGGATCTTCTGCTGACAGGAAGGGCAGGTGAAAATCTTATAACTGGCACTTGCGGCGGTCCGCCATGCGAAGCGGCTGCCGGATCCCTTTCCGGGCTTGAACAGGCCGCGTATGGCTGAAACAGTCTTGGCAAAAGATGGCCGGACGCCGGCAGTCATCGCAAGAAACTTCTGGTTTTCGCGGTAGCGGGCCGAGATGTTCTTAGAGAACATGCGCAGATAGATCAGGAGGATCAGAATCCAGATGACGACGGAGAGCACCGCACCGGCGCGGCCGCGGATAAACAGGCCGGCAATGACGAGCACCAGCAGCAGACCGGACAGAAACCGGTTTAAGGCATCGGTTCCGTAACGGCCCTGCATCCAGCGAATAAAACGATACCGCAGTTCATTGAGCATAATATAGTACCTCCACTTGCATCTTCTATTCTACGCATCCGTTAAGGCGGATTGCAATGAAGCAAGGGCAAAAAGAATATAAAAAAACTATAAACTACGACACCCTCGCTCTCTTGTGCGGGGAAATAGGGCGGTGTATACTACATAAAGTATATATACATCCATAGAAGTGCATTGAATCGGACAGGTTCAGGCAGTGGAGGAGGAGTGACGAGATGAACAAGAAGTTCGGGATCAGAGAAGTTGTTGCGATTGGTATCGGAACTGCACTGTTCGTAGTGCTGACAGAGATCCAGATTCCGATTGGTATTCCGAATACCTATCTGCAGCCCAGAATGGCAGTGCTGGCCTTCCTGGCAGCCGTTTTCGGACCGGTTGTCGGCGGTGTCATCGGTCTGCTGGGCCATGCGCTCGGCGACGCGCTGTTCTACGGCGGTGTCTGGTGGAGCTGGGTGTTCCCTGAGGCAGTTGTCGGAATCGGCGTCGGTATGCTGAGCAAGAGCTACAAGGTGCTGGAGGGCGGTTTTGACCGCGGCGCGGCGATTCGTTTTAATCTGGTTCAGATTATTGCCAACGCACTGGCATGGATTCTGCTGGCCCCTGTTCTCGACATTCTGATCTATGCGGAGCCGGCAAATAAGGTCTTCATTCAGGGCGCGTTCGCGTTCCTGGGCAACATCATCATCATCGGTGTGCTGGGAACAATTCTGCTGTTTGCTTATTCCAGAGTGGCAGGCAAGAGCGGAAGCCTTCAGCAGGAAGACTGAGCTGCGTGTAAAGAAAATAGAATAGCTGCCGGGCGGGAGACTCCCGCCCGGTTTTGTTCTGTATTACAGTTGTAAAGAATTATTGAGTTTTAAATGGATCCGATTATTGAATTTAAAGACTTTTCCTTCCGATACCGGGCTCAGCAGGAAGCATCCCTGCATGACATCAACCTGAAAATCTATCCGGGAGAGAAGATTCTGATCGCGGGGCCGTCGGGCTCCGGAAAATCGACACTCGCGCACTGCATCAACGGACTGATTCCCTGCTCCTTTACCGGAGAAACTGCGGGAACGCTGACTGTCGCAGGCCTGACACCGGAAAAAGCCGGTGTCTTCGGCATGTCTAAAAGGGTGGGTACAGTGCTGCAGGACACAGACGGGCAGTTTATCGGCCTCACGGTGGCGGAAGACATCGCCTTTGCCCTGGAAAATGACAAAGTGCCGCAGGATGAAATGTTCAGACGCGTGGACCGGGCGGCGGAGATGGTCCAGATGAAGGATCATCTTGATCGTTCGCCCGCTGAGCTGTCCGGCGGACAGAAGCAGCGGGTTTCCCTGGGCGGCGTCCTGGTGGACGACGTGGACATCCTGCTGTTTGATGAGCCGCTGGCCAATCTGGATCCGGCGGCCGGCAAGCGCACCATAGCTCTGATCGATGACATTGCCCGCACGGAGAAGGTGACCGTCATCATCATTGAGCATCGCATCGAAGATGTACTGTATCGGGATGTGGACCGGATTGTTGTGGTGAACAACGGGCGGATTGCGGCGGATTTAAAGCCTGATGATCTGCTGAGCACGGACATTTTAAGCGCAGAGGGCATGCGGGAGCCGCTGTACGTGACCGCCATCAAGCATGCGGGGGCAGCGATCAATCCCGCCGATCACCCGCAGCATATCGAGCAGATGAATGTAGCGCCCTACCGCGAGGCGGTACGGAACTGGTATGAGCTTACGCCAGCGCCGGCGTCCCGGCCGCAGTCAGAGGTGCTGCTTGAAGCGGATCAGGTAAGTTTCGGCTACACTTCAAGGCACCAGGTGCTGCAGGATGTGAGCTTCCGCATCCGAAAAGGAGAAATGGTCAGCGTCGTCGGGCAGAATGGAGCGGGCAAGTCCACGCTTGCTGCGCTGATCTGCGGCTTTTATTCCCCTTCTTCGGGAAAGATTCTGCTGGAAGGAGAGGACATCGCGCCGCTTTCCATCAAGGAGCGGGGAGAGAAGATCGGGCTGGTCATGCAGAGCCCGAATCAGATGATCAGCAAGCCGATGATCTACGAGGAGGTCAGCCTGGGGCTGACTGTCCGCGGCGTGCCGGAGGACGAGATCCGTGAGCGGGTGGAGCGCACACTGCGCATCTGCGGCCTGTATACCATGCGCAACTGGCCGGTTTCTGCGCTCAGCTTCGGGCAGAAGAAGCGGGTGAGCATCGCCTCGATTCTGGTGATGAATCCGGAGATCCTTATTCTGGATGAGCCGACAGCCGGGCAGGATTACCGCCACTATACTGAAATCATGGAGTTTCTGCGTGATCTGAACCGCCGGATTGGTCTGACGATTATGATGATCACACATGACATGCATCTGATGCTGGAATACACGGACCGGGCACTGGTGCTCTCGGACGGGCATCTGATTGCCGACGATACGCCGGCGGCCATCCTGACAAACGAAGATGTCACGGATCGGGCAAGCCTCAAGAAGACCTCGCTCTACGACCTGGCTGTTGCCTGTGACATCGGCGACGCGGCGGCTTTTGCCTCCAGATTTATCTCCTATGAGCGCAGACTGCGGGATGAGGAAAAGAACGCCGCAGAGGAAACCGGCAAGGCAGAAAATCTTCAGAAGGAGGTGCGGTGATGGCGAAGCTTCTTTCGTATGAAGAAAACGACACCTGGATCCATCGGCTGTCCGGCATCACCAAGCTGATGTTCTTTCTGATGTGGTGCGCCCTCTCGGCGATGACCTATGACACGCGGGTGCTGCTGGTGATGATTCTGATCAGCCTGATCGCTTTCGCCGTCTCGAAAACGAAGTGGCAGCAGGTGGGCAGTGTCTTCAAGGTGATCATGGCCTTTATGATTCTGAATCTGGCCGCCATCTTCGTGATGTCGCCGGAGCAGGGATGTGCGATATACGGAACGAGAAAAGTCCTGTTTCACATCGCCGGAAATTATGATATGACCCGGGACCAGCTGTTTTACATGTTCAATGTCATGATCAAATATTTCACGGTGATCCCGGCGGTCTTTATCTTCCTGGTGACGACCAATCCGTCGGAGCTGGCGGCGTCCATGAACCGGGTGGGCATTCCCTACACCATCGCCTACTCGCTGTCGATTGCGCTGCGCTATATTCCGGATGTGCAGGGGGACTTTCACCGGATCCGCAACGCGCAGGAGGCGCGTGGCATCGAAATGAGTGCCAAGGCAAAGCTGTTTGAGAGAATTCGCCGGACTGCGAGCATCATTTTCCCGCTGCTGTTTTCATCCATGGAGCGGATCGATGTGGTCTCCAACGCGATGGAGCTGCGCGGCTTCGGTAAATATAAGAAACGGACCTGGTACGCCATGAAGCCTCTCAGGCGGGCTGACTATCTGGTGCTGGCGGGAACACTGATCTTTGTGATCTGCGCCCTGCTGGTTACGTATGCGGACGGCAGCCGCTTCTGGGCGTACTGGTTGTAAAGAGTCTGAATATACCTGATCGGAAAGGATCTGTATGTCAAAATCTGAATGGTTCAAGAAAGGCCTGCGGGACGGTTTCCCGGTCTGCATGGGCTATTTTGCGGTTTCCTTCGCACTGGGAATCGCGGCGCGGAACGTGGGACTGTCCGCGATTCAGGCGTTTTTCATGTCTCTTGGCATGGTGGCGTCGGCGGGAGAGTTCGCGGCACTGACGTTGATCGGCGCGGGCGCGGGCATTCTGGAGATGATTGTCACGTCTCTGGTCGTCAATCTGCGCTATTTCCTGATGAGCTGTTCCCTGACGCAGAAGCTGGATCCGAAGACACCCTTCTGGCAGAAGATGATTCTGGCCTTCTTTGTGACGGATGAGAACTTCGGACTCTCTTCGGTGGTCGAGGGATACCTGTGTCCCTTTTACAGCTATGCGATCGCGGCCATTTCCGTGAGCGGCTGGTGTGCCGGCACGGTGCTGGGCGTGGTGATCGGAAACATCCTGCCGGATTCGATCGTCACGGCCCTGTCGGTCGCGCTCTACGGCATGTTCCTGGCCATCATTATTCCGCCTGCGAAGAAGGACCGCTTCATCGGAATCCTGGTGGCAGTGTCCATGGCGGCCAGCGGAATCTTTGCCGCGGCGCCGTATTTAAAAGAAATCTCATCCGGCTTCCGGATCATTATCCT
>JAFTFP010000198.1 GCA_017449485.1 Lachnospiraceae bacterium | reverse complement strand
TCGGTATAAAGCTGACCGTCGCGCATCTCCTTCAGGCATCGCCCGACCTCTGCAAGAGATACGGCAGCACTGTGCAGATTCGCCTCGGCGCGGCTGTGCAGCTCCATTGCCCGGACGTACTTCTCCGGGAGCGCACCCTCGATGCGGCCGGCTCTGATCGTCATTTCATTCATGCGGATACCCTCACTCTCTCTGTTTTCCGCTGCTTTGCAAACAGCGGCCTGATATAGTCCTTGTAGCTCTCCACAAGCTGCCGCACCTCTTCCGGTGGGTCACAGTTGCGCAGGCCGCGCACCTGGATGACCACGCCCTCGGTGCTGACTTCCATTGTGAAATAGGGCTTGTCCCTGGCACTGTCCCGTCTGATGAAAAGAATATGCAGTGCTCCGGTCACATGTCTGGCTGCGTATCCGCCGACACAGTGATGCAGCGCCTTTCCTTCATCCACGATCGCAGCGGCCGATGCCGGAACGCAGACGGACAGATTTCCGTTATCAAATCCGAGCTGCTCGCGGAACCGGTTTGCCTGCTCGGCAGCAGCTTTCTGCCTTTCTGCCGCACGCACTGCATCCAGACGCCGCTGCTCTGCGCGGATCGCATGGACTGCTTCACTTGTGCGGGTATGCGCGGCTGCCAGACAGCGGGGAAACCGGATCTCGCGGTCATCCCAGTCATACCGCAGCTCCCGGCACTCATGCATGTAGTCATGATAATCACCGATCGAAACAAATGTGTTTCCGGCCGCGTACCTGGCATTCTGTCTGCGCAGGTATTTCAGGATCCTCCGCTGTTCGGGCTCCTCATAGATCGAGAGGTAACCCCAGTAATTCCGGATGATCGGCAGATAGGTGAAGCATTCCTCCATAGACAGGTAGGGAAGGTTTTGGCGGATGCGGTGATAATCGCCCATGTCAATCTTCCGTTCCCGGATGGAGCGCAGCTCGGCAGCATTCATCCCCAGCATTTTGCGGACGTCGCTCTGCTTCCAGTCGATCCAGTCCGGTATGGGCGGTGCGTAGGCACCGAACCAGGACTGCACCTTATCGGCAAATCCCTGCTTGATGAGGTGCTCCACATTCGGGTGCTTCAAATAGAACTTGATGTACTTAAACAAGGCGATCCGGTCAAAACTGTCCAGCTGTGCATATTGCAGACACGTTCCGCCCACCTCGTCATCATTCAGCGGGATATACCCATAGGTACGATGAAATCCCGGTTCATCCCAGGTCGGCTCGGTGTACTTCTCGCGGTATGTCCACGGAGAATACCGGAAAACAGCCCGGTTCAGCCTGGGATCATGATAACCGTACTTTTCTCTGCCGTAGCGGTAAGCAAGTCCCTGCGTGAAGATGTAGCGCTGCGTTTCGGTGTAGTAGTAGTCCTCGACCGCATACCCGCCGATTTCCCGGTCGAGCCGGATGCGGATCCGTATGCAGTGCGCATAGCAAATATCGCCCTCGCCCTTTGCGAAGATCACGAAATTCCGTGATCCACGATCTACGGTGCCGGAATAGTTGTAGCAGTCGCAGAGTGCAAAGCCCTCCTCACCGCATTCGGGGCAGTGGGTTTTCACGCCATGTACCAGTCCTGCCAGATAGCGGAAGTCCGCGATGATATTCCCGCAGTAATTACACCGTCCCTCGCTCCGGTCATGCCGGAACAGGATGTGGTGCGGCATCCTCTCCATGCATCGGTCAACATCCTCCTGCCGGAGGTCGGGGAAGTTCTCGATCAGCCCGGCGGCTCGTTCTCTCTTGGTCATATCCGCCACCTCAGAAGTCAAGCAGGCTGTCGAAGCTGACAGTCAGATTCCTGGCGGGTTCAGCTTCCGGTGACTTGTCCGCGTCACCGATGAGGTCGATCCGCATCTGGAAAACGAGCTTCGCGCCGGGGAAATAGAACTCCACGGCCTTGCTGTAAGCCTTGAAATCCGACAGGCTTGCACCTGCGCCCTGTGCCACATGGTCAAGGCACTGCTGGAACGTCTTGCCGGACTGCTCGATCGCCTGCGCGAACTCCGGTTCCTGCCCGCAGAAATCCTGCAAGGCTCTTGCCGTTTCCGGCGCGATGGCCTGCTGGATCCTGCCTTTGAGTCCCTTGGTGCTGAAATAATTCTGGAAATCCATTGACATTTACCCTCCTTTGTGGTAAACTGGAAGTGTAGTATTTTCTTTGCGCCTGTCCCGGATGGCCGTCCGGGCAGGTGCTTTTCTTTATGCATCCGCCATATTGTCGATCAATTCCTGCATCGCCGCACGAAGCTCCTGCATTTCCTTGTCGATCTCCCGGCGCCGTGCGACCAGAAACGACACCCGCGCCGACAGCGCCGTGAAATCGGGCTTTTCCTGTCCCAGAAGCTCCGCGGCGGTATTCGCCTTGATCGGCTTCGCGGGTGCTTTGGCTGCATGCTTCGGGCGCTTGGCATTCAGCCCGGCCGCATGCAGGATCTCATAGATCTGATCCTCCGTGCAGGCATTGAGCTGGGCAAGGATCGTGATCTGCTCCCGCTTGCGCTTTGCCTGCCGGTAGCTCCTGACGATCTCCTCATTCTGCATCTGCATTGTTGTCACCTCCCCCTGCCGCGCATTCCTCCCGCAGCCCGCGCAGCTCCGTAATGACCGTCTGACACCGTCTGCATTCTGCCCGGTAGCCGCGGCGGTCGGCATCCGTGATTCCCGGGGCATTGCTGTAATAGCGCCCCTCAGCTTTGGCGAGCTTTGCCTCCCAGATGCGCAGGCGGCGTTCGATCCGCTCGGTGATATTCATTGCAATCCCTCCTGTCTGACGTAATCGCGGAACAGCTGCTCCCGGTCGAGCTGTGCCCGCCATGCGGCATCGAGGGCGTTGTTCAGCGCCTCCTGATCTCGCCGCATCTCCTCACGGCGTTCTTCATCAATCTGACGGCACTGTTCGCGGTAGTCGGCAACTGCCGCCGCGATCACCACTGGGAACAGCAGGAACGCTGCGATCTCAAAAATCATGAGGCTTTCACCTCCTTCTGATTGGCGGCACGCTCGGCGAGCCATGCCGCTTTTCTCTCTCGCCAGTTCGGGTTACGTCTGGCATAGTCGAGGATCATCTGCTTGAACGCCTGAGCGACATCGCTACGGATCTCGCCCTCCTCGGCGTAGACGACGGCCTCGATCTCTTTTGACTTGGACATTGGTCACGCTCCCTTCCGCATCTTGCTGTGGATCATCCCGCAGATCATACCGTAGATGAACTGCTTATCCGGTTCCGGCATCAGACCGAGCAGCGTGCAGAGCGTTCCGGGAGCTACTGTCTCCGCAACCTGCGGTGTTACAGTGATTTGTCCATCCGGCTTTCTGCAGCTATCCAGAAGTGCCTGATCAATATGGCCGTTCTGCTGCATGTTGATTTCCTGCATGGTATCGCCTCCTTGGTGAATGTGATCGCCCTCCCCCGGCAGAGGGCTGGTGTTATATATACGGTCCGCACATTAACGCGGCAGACACGCCGGGGAATGGGATGGGACTGATTCAGGCTCAGTCCCTCAGAGGCCTATAGCCGACGCCGGAAGTACTTGACGATCTCCCTGCCCTCATGCCGGAGCTGCTTCAGCTCTCCGCGCGAACAGCTCCGGCGCATTGGTGATGTACTTGAGTATCTGGCCGTCTCCGTTCCGGTAGAAGATGAAGTAGAGGTACTTAATCTTCATACGGCACCAGCTCACCGTCGATCATTTCCCACTGATTTCCGGCGCAGTCGAAGCAGATGTAGTTCCAGTCGGACGCGCCGTAGATCGGATCGCGGCGGAATGTGTCAACGACCCGGAGCTTGCCGTGCCGGTTGCGCTCGTAGGTGCTGACCTCGCGGACGATCTCGATGCGGTCCGTATCAAAGCCGAAGAATGCAGACAGCTTTTCCTTGGCCAGATAGTCCGAGAGCACCTCGGATGCGGCGGATGCAAGGTAATCCTCGTAGACTGACTGATCGAGATTTGTGCCGGTATGCTTGGCCGGTGTCCACTCCTGCTCGGCCTCGAGCTTCTCCTCGAGCATCTTGCAGTAGGCCTCGCGGTCGTGCAGCTCCTTGTACAGTGCCTCGATATGCACGGCGCTCTCCTGCATCATCCTGCGGTGCGCCTCCTCACGGCGCCAGATCGCCTCGTTGGCCGCGGACTGGATGTGCCGGGCGATACCGTCCTCGTTGAACTTGTACGCATGGCAGAAGCTGTGCTTGTCCGGCCAGAAGTCCTTGCCGTCCTCGGTCTTGCGGTAGTATTCGTGCTCGATGCACTCGTACAGGATGCGGTCGGGGTAGATTTCGGTCAGGGTTTCAAATTCGGCTTGCAGCATGGTAGTCTCCTTTCAGTGTCGGAACAGTTCATCGATCGGAATGTCATGAAACCACGTTTTCCAGATCGTCAAGCCCTGTTCCAGGGTAAATGGCCGCTTGCCGTTGAGCTTTTCGCAGAAGGAAGAATGCTCAACATTCAGCGCCTTGCGGATCTCTGATTTACGGATGCCTCTCTTTACAAGCTCCGCCTCCAGGATTGGATAGTAGACAGTGCCGTCTTTTTTCATTTGACTCACCTCCGGACTATTGACTTTTTCGGGTTTATGTTGTAGAATTAAAACAGCATTACCGCGGGAGGAGGTGTTGAGATGAGCGCAAGATCAGAGGACATCGAAAAGATCGCATCGGAAATTCGTGATGAGTTGTTAAATGCTCAGAACGAGAGGATCGATCAGAAGTTTGACGAACTAAAGGAAAAAGGTGAATTAACACTTACTGCCTCTATAGGATTATACTTCCATGAATCACAGCAGTTTGCAACTGAATTCACGACTCGGTTGATTCAACGTCTTTCCGAAACTTCTTCGGATCAATAATGATCCTATCCACATCGACCATCTGCTGCTCTTGTACCCCCAGTACAAGGGCAGCGATTTCTTTTGCATCGCCCTCGATAATGATCTTCATCCTCTCACCCCCTCCGTTTTGGCTCCGTGAAACGACCTGGTATCGTCTTCACGATTCTATTATACGATATTTTATCGCTTATGTCAAGACGAAAACGCGAAAAAAGTGAATAAAACCTCGTCTATTCTTTTGTGCAAACGATACAAAATCGTATTTTGGCAGAATAATTTTAGGCCATCCATTGACACACACGATAAAAAGTCGTATAATATGGTTGAAGGGAGGTGAACCCATGAAGTTCAATGAAATACTGCACACACTTCGAGTAAACAAGGGGCTTACTATGAAAGCCGTGGCCGAAGCGGTGGGAGCTAAACCAGACACCTACCGGAATTATGAAACGGGCAAATTTCAACCTAATTTTGAGGTGCTCTCAAAACTCGCCGAGTTCTACGGCGTCTCTACCGACTACCTACTCGGACGAGACGACAAGTCCGTCACCACGCAGGCCGAGCTGGAGCACCAGATATTAGAGGCCTACTACAAGTTGGATCCGGAGGACAGAGCGCAGGTGCTGGAGGTCATGCTGGCCAAGATCACAGAGTACAAACCGGACATTCTTCATAGTGAGACGATCCTCATGGAGGTGCCCGAGCCGCTGCGGGACAGCATCAAGTGCGACCGGGAGAGTCGGCTAAAGAAGCGTGCGGAATTTGAGGCACGCCAGCGCAAGCAAAGCACCCTCAAGGAGATCGAGGATCAGCAGACGCTCGATGAGGAGGCAGAGTCAAGGGCAAAGAAAGACGCATGAACATCGTTCGGACGTGGTATGAATGATCCGTCCAGTCGACTGGACGAATCTGATACATGCGGAACATGAGGAACAGTGAGGAACAGCACGTTCCACGGGATTCCCCTCTATATTTCGTTATTTTATTGATATTGTGGAACTGTGGAACAAAAAACGGACTGCATTATAGGGTGCAAGTATACACACAGAATTTTCAACACAGATGCCGGCATACACAAGCACTCTATAAAGTCAGGTATATATCTGCAAAAAATGTTCCACAGTTCCACACGGTTTGAAAACGGCCATATTACGATATTTACGACACTAAAAACGTTGCACAGGACGTTCCGCAAATGTTCCGCACTTGTACCACACGCTCTCAATGGTTCAGTTCAGCAGAGAAATTCAACCGTCAAATCAACAGAGAGCCGCCCAGCGCGCTCACAGCGCCGCCGAACGGGGTATGGTCGCAAAACGATACCCCAAAAAGAAGCACCGCTTAAAACGCATTCTACGCGCTCTAAACGGCAACAGTAAAAAATCCGCCCCGGTGCGCCAACACCGGAACGGATTATGTAATGAGATGTTCAGAAATTGCAAACCCCTGAACATCCTCCATTATACCATAAATCGCAAGAAATTGCAAGGAGGAATTCTATGCCAACAAAAGTTGTATTCTACGGTCGCTACAGCTCCACTAATCAGACGGAGCAGAGCATCGAGGGACAGCTCCATGTCTGCGAGAAGTATGCCGCCGAGCACGACATGATAATCACACAGCACTACATAGACCGGGCAATCAGCGGCACCAGCGATCACAGGCCGGACTTCCAGCGCATGATCGAGGACAGTGCCAGTCACGCCTTCGAGGCCGTGCTTGTGTATAAGCTCGACCGCTTTGCCCGTGACCGGTACGACTCGGCCATATACAAGAAGAAACTGCGGGAGAACGGTGTGCGCGTGATCTCGGCCACCGAGAACATCAGCGACGGCCCCGAGGGTCAGATCATGGAGGCGCTCATCGAGGCGATGGATCAGCATTACAGCGCCGACCTCTCTCGGAAGTGCAAGCGCGGTTTGCAGGAGTCGTTCAACAAGGGATACTTTATCGGGGGCTATCCGCCGTATGGCTACAAGGTCGTTGACAGGCGGCTCGTCATCGATGAGGACAAGGCTCCCATCGTCAGAGAAATCTACCGGCGGTTTGCTTCTGGTGATCGCTACCGGGATATTCTGGTGTATCTCAACTCGCACGCTATCATGAACAACAACGGCAATCCGTGGAGCTACACCAACCTGTCTGTAACACTGCACAGCAGAATCTACATCGGAGAATACCATGTCGGGAGCATGGAGGGCGTGATGCCCTGCCCGGCCATTATCGAGAAAGAGGTGTTTGATAAAGTGCAAGAGAATAGTGAAATCTTCCGCAAGAGACGGAGAGAGCGCAGAAAGAGTGACGGCTTCCTGCTCACTGGAAAATTGAGATGCAGCAAATGCGGTTACTCGATCTGCGGAACGGGCAACGACAAGGCGAACAGGAAATATTATTATTACTCCTGCTCACACTGCGGGTATTGTGTGCGCTCCACACCGCTTGAAGAAAAAGTGATGAGTGCGCTCCGTGAGTATCTGACCGAGGAGAAGGTGCAGGAGCTTGCCTCCGCTGCATACAAGGCCTACGAGGCGGAGAGCGATGCACCGGATGAGCGCATGATGATCCGTAATCAGCTCACCGGCATCGAGCGCAAGATCGAGAACGGCATCAACGCCATCCTGAACGGCATGGACAGCACCACCTTCAAAGAGAAGCTGGCCGAGCTGGAGTGGCAGCGGGATGAATTGCAGAAGCAGCTCGATGAGATGGAAGGTCTCTCGACTGCGTTCACCGAGGAGGATTTTCAGTTCATTCTTTCGGAAATCGTTGGCAAGGTTTCCGATGCTGAGAACGACAAGCGGCTCATTGATACTGTCGTGAACCGCATCATCATCCACGACAAGGACACGGCGATCATCTGCATCAATCTCACCAACGAAGCGAACGAACCGCCGCTGGAACAAATTCTTGTTAGTCTTTCGTCTCCCTCCGATGCCTATAATCAAAACAGAATTCTTTTCACACAAGGTTGGATGACAATTGCCGCCTGATTTCAGTGATACAACTTCCTGCAACTCCGTCCAGTCGACTGGACAAAATCACAACGAAAAAAGCACCTGCGGAAGATCATCTCCTCCGCAGGTGCTTGGCTTTTCGTGTGATATATCAGACCTCAGTCAGCGTGACAGTATAGGTCTTGCCACCGATGGTGAGCGTCCCCTCGATCGTCTCGGCAGCGGGGCAAGGCGGCGTCACCGGATCCGGAACCTCCGTGCTGCCAAGCTCCGCCAGGAACCTCTCCCCGAAGCCGGCTCTGAGCCTGCGCACCCGCTCGGAGGTATCTGCGGGGCGTTCAAACCGTAGCAGCACCGCATCCGAAGCAGCCTGCACGCTGGATGTCTCGGTGAGCGTCCGCCACACGGCCGGATAGTCGGATTTGATCTCACGGATCAGGAAGTCGAGCTGCATCCCGAGGTCGCCGATGGACTTGCCCTGCGCCTTCGCGAAGGCAAGCAGCGCCGCCTTGCGGGTGTGGTATGTCCACTGTGCCAACCCGTAGCCTGCGGCATCATTCTCAAAATTCGTGTAGCTGCCATCGTCAACGGCAGCGGTATAGGTCGCGTCGGTGTACCCCAACTTGCGCTCGTACTGATTTTCCAGATTCTGCGGTTCCAGATTACTCTCCGCTTTGAGGTTTCCCATCAGTCCCGCTGCACCCGCTGCCGTCATTCCGACGGACATCAATGCTGTCCAGATCTTGCTCTCGTTCATCTTTGACATTCTCCCTTCGACTTTTCAGATTTTTAATTTGCTGCAATGCTTCGATCAGCACCGGCGGCCAGGGAACGCCGATCGCCGTTGTATTTTCCATAATGGATAGCCCTTCATTGGCAATATAAAATCCGACCACCGCATCCCGGCAGAACGAACCGCCGCCGAATGCCTGATCCAGGATGTGCCCCACGGCAACCACCAGCATCATTTCTCCTTTGCGGGCGATGCCGACAAATCCGACCTTGCTTGACAGCCGCTTGCTGTGGAACGCCTCGATCACTCCGGTGACGTAATCGATCACCATGAACACGATCAGCGCTCTGAGCAGTCCATCCAGATCGCCCCAGATGAATGACGTGAGGCCGCAGATCTCAGCACTCAGCAATTTCAGAAATCTATCTGTTCTCACGCACTCACTCTCCATGTCTGCGCATCTCAATGACCGACAGGAGCATATTATACCTTTCCTGCCGCAGACATTCTATGCGCCGCATCAGCTTCTCCCGCTCCATCGTCCTCAGACCATATGCCTTCATTTCCGCTTCCAGCTCCCTGATCCGTTTGCCAAGAGCATCCCGGGCTGTCTCATAGTCTGCAATCATATTTTTCATACATGCTCCTATCTGGACTCGGATTCCGGTTCGGTTTCGGACGCATCCCCGGACTCGGATTCATCCTCATATTCTGATTCGGAATCACAGATGAAGTACATAGTGCCCTCGTCCTTGGTCTCCAGCGCATCATAGTCCTCCTGCGTGGTTCTGCTGATCGTGGCAACGGTGTCACTGTGTACCGTCCTGGGATTCTCCCAGAGCGCTGTTTCACCCAGGTACAGGCGGAAGGTTCCGTCAGTCTGGGAGACCACATACAGCGTCGATGCGCTGTAAATACCAAGCGCTTCATAGTCCGCCGCAGAAATCAGAGAAATGTTTGTGATCCCGCTGCCGTGGATCGCCGTCGGATCAGGCCCGGTCGGCGTACCAAGCGACACCTTGAAATGCATCGGATCCGATGCGGTACCAAAATGCAGATTCATGATGTACTCCCTCCCTGCGGACAAGGATTGACGGTCAGGATGCCGTAGAGCTTCCGCTGGCTCAGCCCGTCAGCGTCGATCAGCCGGAAATGCAGCTCAAACACGCCCGCCAGACCTGCTGTGTCGCTGGATGTCAGTGTATACGCAAAGCCCGTGCCGTCCGGAAGCGCCGTGCAGTCGCGGCACAGGACAGCAGTACCGTGATCCTGGTAATCGTTCACGATCAGCTGCATGCTGCATCCGTCAAGCGTTTCGCCTTCATCCAGATCTACTGTCACAACGAATGTCGGGAGCGTATCTCCGGCCAGGCAGACCATATCCGGGATACGCTCATAGAAGATTACTCTGTTCATTGCTCTGATCCCCCTTAATTGCTGTTGAATACAGCATCCCAGAGAGTCTGGATATTGTTGTTGATGCTGTTGATGGAGCTCTCCAGATCATACCAGGTATCATTTCTCTTGTATGTGATAGCCGGTGCAGATATGGATGTTGTGAACGTACCTGTTTCTGCTGAGAGACCGTTGAATTTCGCCGCGCCGGTGTGAGAGATCCAGGCAGTTGCAACAGCATTGTTACTGTTGTAGTCTGCCCCGCTGTAAAACGCCAGCATACCTGCCTGGCACCGGATGCGTGCCTGAATGGAAGCATTGTCAAGCTTCCACTCTAACGGCGAAAAAGAATGCGACCATCCACCGCAATTGAGCTCGATCACATCATAGCTCTCGCTGCTTGTCGTAATGTGGATGCTGCCTCCGGTGATGTTGATTGCCGAGGCGTTGACCGTACCATCCGGCAGCACCTCGAAGGCGCCATTGCCGTTGTTGATCGAGCCGCCTGTGATCGTGATGGAGGAAGCTGTCACATTCCCGTCCTCGTCCACGGTGAATTCTCCGTTTTCTCCGTTGATGATCTCAATGCTCCGCAGCGTTCCGACCGTGATAAAATCAGCCACAAACCCGCTGTCAAACGTTGCCGCCATCGTGTAGGGGCCGTTGTAGCCGGTGTTGCTGACGCCCCATCCGCTGGCATTGTAGCGCCAGACGCGGGTGTTGGGGCCGTACTTGTCCCGGCTGTTCATGATGAGAACTTCGCCCGTGTCTGTATTGAATTCCAGACACGAATTACCGCCGAGCCCGAGCATGACCGTTGCACGCTCATGCGCCTTTGCGAGCACATCGCTCTCCACCTTCGGGATCTCATATGTCACATAGCTGCTCGTCCGGTTCGATTTCACCGTCAGGGTTTCCGTCTTGTCACCGATCTCCAGAGTGGATTTCCGGGGATCGGTAATGTCCACCCGGCGTCTGACACAGCGGAGCCATTCGTCAATGCCCATCAGGGCATTTTCTGTTTTGTAGCGATCCCCGACCGCAAAGCCGTCCACATCCAGCCCGATGAGGGCAAGATCCAGAGCCGTCAGCTTGTAATGCCGCTTCCGGACATTGTTCTGCTGTAAATACTCCCGCGCCCTTGCGATCAGGTTCTCCGGCAGCGTAATGTCATCCCAGACATGGGTCGCACACTGATAGGTGCCGTATTGTGCATAGGCATCCGCATCGTCGATCCAGATGCACCCGCCGTTTACCGAAGCAATGGTCAGCCGTTCGGCCGTCTCATCATTCAGCTGTGCGCCGAGCGGGATCAGCCTTGTAATGATGTTTGTCGGATCGTTCGTGACCTCGATCTCCTGCAGATTTTTCTCCAGCGCAATCTTTGTTGTGCTGTCCGACCCGTACTGCCTGAGATAATCAAAATACAGCTTCCCGTTCACCCGGCGCACGCGGATCTCACCGCCGAGTCGGTTCACAAGCAGCTCCCGGATCTCATCGAGGGTGCTGCGGTAGGCTGTGGTTCTGCTGGATGTGTCATGAATATCGCACTGGCCGAGAAAGATGTGCTTGCGCTCTTCTGTCATGGCGTTGTGCGCCGCAAAAAGCGCTGCAAGAAAATCCGGCACATCCATATTCTCGTAGGTGTGGTAATCCTGCACCGATTCGAGCAGGTAGCCCATAAATCCGTCAGCCGTCCAGCTCACGGCAATTTTCCCGGATTTCTTCATAGTGCCTGTCGGCTTGCGCAGGTACCCTTCAAATTCCGTTTTGCCGGTCACGGTGTTGTATACCTCGATCTCTGTGGTGAGCGATTTCAGCACCGAATACCCCGCATTGAACGGCGCGATCGAAAACTGCATCTGCGGCACCACATTGATCTCATCCTCAAACGACCCGGACAGCAGCTTCTGCGGGCTGTCCGGATCCGTGTCATGCAGGACAACGGTCTGCGATCCTGCACGGGCAGTTACCCGGTACATCAGAGCCGTCCCTCCTCCATCGCGATCTGGTCATTCATAAATTTCACCCATCCATCCGGACTCTGTTCATATTTGCCGATCCCGACCTGTGATACATACCGGATTACCAGCGACGCATCCGCAGCAGTCAGATCGCCGTCACGGTCAGCATCGGCCTTGTCGAGCTGCTCCGGTGTCAGTCCCGGATCTTCACCAAGGCCGATCGCAGCGACCGCAGCCAGAATGATTGACGCATCCGCGGTGTCCACAACGCCGTCCCCGTTGATGTCCGGATATGGTGCAGTTTGTGTCGTGTAGATCACAGACGGCCTGTCCGGGATTTTCAGGGGATACGCTGTGAATGTGACCGGCAGCCGGCAGACGCATCCCGTATAGTCCGGCTTGCCGATCCTGGTGCATTTGGCAAGATAATGCACCCCCTCGTCCTCATCGTCCGTGAGCGGGATCCTGCCGGTGGGTCTGTACAGCCAGTCCACGATCGCATTCGTCTTCCGGATCAGTGCGATGCGGCTGTCCGCACGATAGGACAGCAGGTAATAGAGCGTGCGGTCTTCATATGTCTGCTTCCCGTTCAGGCAGGAATAGTCATATGTAACGTTCGAGAACGGGATCGTTTCCTCAGCCGTTTTCTTTTCCGGTACCGGCTTTTCACATTCTGAGATCACTGCGTGGAATGTGTACCATGAATGTCTGCCGTTAAACCCGATGCCTCTCATCCTCTTCGCCTCCTGTCATCCTCGCTGATTTCTCCCATCGCTTCATTGATCTCCGGGACAAGCTCCCCGACCAGCGCACCGCTGTCAAGCACCACATCCTGCGGGATCGCCGTGATCAACTGCGGGAAATACATCTCGATCAGACCGAGGATCCTGTCCACCGCAGCATACAGCGCTGCATTTTCCTCCTGAACGGCTGTCCGGACGAATCCGAGCAGCGTGTCGATGGGGGCAACTGCCTCCGCGCCTGCCTCGCCGCCTGCCTGTGCTCTGCCGGTCTCCGGGTCGTACCCGAAGACGGTCGGCTGCTGCAGGATGCCGCCCTTTGCATACCAGTCGATGCCAAAATGCGGAACGCTCGGCGGATCAAGCGAAAAGCTGCCGGTGATGTTGAAATGTGGCAGCTTCAGCTTGGGCAGTTCCCACTTGAAATTGAAAAATCCCTTGATCCTGTCGATCGCATTTTTCACAAAGTCCCGCGCGGCTTCGATCTTGTTCTGGATATTCGTTCGGATGCTGTCGAAGATATTGGTAACAATGGTCTTGGCGGCATTCAGCTTGTCCGAGATGGTGCTGCGGACTGCCTCGAAGATCGTTGTAATCTTCTCTTTTGTTGCGGTCAGCTTCTCGCTGATCGCATCGCGTACAGCAGTAAATACCGTCGTGACGACCGTGCGGATGAGCTCGAGCTTCTCACTGATATAATCGCTGATCGCCGTCCAGATCGTGGAGACTGCATCCCGGATGGCTCCGAGGATCCTCGACCATAGTTCCCGGATGCGCTCCAGATTCCGCGAAACAATCTCAGCATACTTCTCCCAGATCGACCGGAAGAAATCGGCAACCGCCGTGAGGATCGTCGTGATGACGGTTCTGGCCTCATTCAGCCGGCGTTCAATAACGCTGCGGATAGCCTCCCACACCCTGAGAACGGTGTCCCGGCAGTTTTCCCACAGAAACCGCCACGGGAGTGTGATGATCTGCACAAACGCATTGAAAAGCTCTGCAATAAACATGAGCCCGACCTGGATCGCATTCCAGACCGTCTCAAAGAATCCGCTGACCGCCGTGCCGATGCTGGCCAGGAAATCAAGCACGCTGTCGATGACGTTGTCGAACCAGTCGTAGAAGTATTCACCAAAGCCCTCAAAAAACGCGATCACACCTGAAATCGCTGTCAGGATGCCGTCAATGGTACTGCGGATCCAGTCATAGAGATACGCGCCAAAGCCCTCAAAGAAGGTCTGTGCCTCCCGGATAAAGCCGGCGGCAAAGCTAAATGCCTGCGCAACCTCGTCTATGATACCGGCCAGCACCGTCAGCGCCCGCTGCAGCGGCTCAATCGCAAGGTTCACCAACATTACGATCAGGTCGATCAGCGGCGGCAGGACAGCGTCAAGCAGATCTGCAAGAGGCTCGATCAGCACCGCAAGGACGTCTATGATCGGCTCGAGCAGACCGAGCACCGGCTCCAGAACCGGCAGAAGTCTCTGTATCAGTCTGACCGCAAGCGGCAGGACGGCACCCACAATACGGGTGACCGGCGGCAGCAGCATCTGCAGGAGTTGCATGACGACCGGCAGCACAGATGCGACCAACTCAGTGACCGGCGGCAGGAACTGTCCGATGACATCCAGCAGCGCAGGGAACACACCCTCCGCCAGCTGCATGATCAGCGGCAGGAAGCCGACGATCACCGGCACGATCATGCCGAATTTGTCCACAAGGTTCGTCAGCATCGGAACGACCTTGTCCGTTACGAACTGTACCAGCCCCCGCAGCGGGCTCTCGGCTCCCTCGAAGATCTTCAGCTTCAGTTCGTCGAATGCGCTGTTCATGGCAGCCATATCGCCCTTGAGGTTGTCGTTCATGGTCGCTGCCATGTCCGCTGCAGCCCCGTCCGCATTCCGGAGGGCTTCCTCATATCCGGCTACACTGGACATTCCCTCATTCAGCAGGAGATTCAGACCCTTGGTGGAATCCGCCGTAAAGGTCGCCGACATTGCCGCAGCGCGCTGCGCATCGCCCATGCCATTGGTCGCAGCTTCGACCTCGGCCAGAATATCCGTCAGGTCACGGAAATTTCCGTCGGCATCCATGACAGAAACGCTTGTCTCCCCGATGGCAATTTTGCCGTCTTCCATCGAGTTCGTGATGTCTCGCATGATCGCGGCGAGTGCCGTGCCTGCCTCGCTGCCCTTGTAGCCCTGGTTGGCCATTGCTTCGAGCAAAGATGTGACAGTTTCCACATCCTGCCCCGCAGCGTTCAGGTTTGCCGCACAGTTCCGGTATGCCTCGCCGAGCTGCTCTGCGGTCGTGTTGGAATTGGACTGTGCGTAGGCAAGCAGATCCGCAAAATAGGCAGCCTGATCCGCACCCATGCCAAATGCAGACAGGTAATCCGTCACCATATCCGAGGCCGAAGCAAGCTCCATGCCCGAGGCCGCGGCCAGATCCAGCACGCCGCCGAGCGCGGATGTGGATTCCTCCACCGACCATCCGGCGAGCGACATGTATTTGAGTGCCTGCGCAGCGTCATTTGCGGAGAATACGGTCGATGCGCCGAACGCGCGCGCCGTCTCCTCAAGCTGTGCAAGCTCCGCATCGGTCGCGCCGCTGATCGCCTGCACCTCAGACATGGTCGCCGTGAAATCCGTACCCAGGTCAATGACGTCCTTCGCCAGATCCGCACACTTGTCAGCGACCCTGGTGATGACATTCGCTGCCAGATTGCCGAGCGTCACCGCCCAGGCACCGAATTTGCTGTCTGCCTGCTGCGCGGATTCCCCGGAATCTGCAATCGGATCCTGCGCCTGCTGGGCAGAATCACTCATTTCCTCCAGGCCGCCGCCGGCTTCCCTGGCCGACTGTGTGACCTTGCCGATCTGATCGACCGCATCCGCATACTTAACGGAGATTGTGCCGAACAGTGTAAACAGATCCACCGGTTATGTCTCACTCCCTTCCGGTACATAGCTGTTCAGGAGTGCTTCGGAGAGCCTGATCTGGCGCTGCACCTGTTCCTGCGTCATGCCTGCCGGCTCCGGCTCCGGCCTTGCAGGTGTCCGCATCCGTTTCAGAAAATCCCGGAACGAAACGCCCTGCACCTTCGAGAACGGATTCGCATGCAGGGCGCAGTACAGCTCCCAGCATTTCTCCTCGTCATTCTGTTTGATGACGGTGATGACCGTCTGCTCTAATCGTCCTCTCCGGACGGCGTATCCGAGGTAATCGGCGGGGGAGCCGTATCTGCGCCAGAGGAGCTCCCGGAACCGGTCGCGTCCGTATTCACAAATCCGGCTGCATCCGTGAAAAAATCCACGATGTCCTCCTGCTGTGCAAAGCTCTTGATGAGCTGCACAAATGCGCCGAGCTTCATCTTCCGCAGCTCATCCACAGTGACCGGATGGCCGTTTGTCCACTGCACGCAGCCGGCAAGGAATACATACAACGGCTCCCTTGCCGCGGGAAGATGCCCGATGAGCAAACCCGCTGCCTTTGCAGCGAGCACCAGGCCGATGCCCTTGAGATCCTTGCCGCCCTTGCGCAGGGCATAGATCTCCTCCTTGTCAAACGCGCCTATCACATTGTTCACGCCGACCGCATCGAGCACGGCGCAGAAATCGAATGCATTATCGACCGTCAGGCTGCGAATTTCCATTTCCATCCGGAACAGCTCCCTTCTTTCCATTTCGCTGAGCCGCAGGGCGGACAAAACTGCCCGCCCGCAATATTTCAGCATACCGCGCCTTGCTGACCGTCAGCTCCTCGCCGACCGGATGCAGCATGCCGGTGTGAATGTCCACAAATTCAGTTGTTACGATGATTTTCATACATCTCACATCCTGTTGTTATGCAGCCGGCTTCGGGTAGTAGATCCCGATGTCGAGCTTGTCAAGGGTGTCGTTGGTCAGATCAGCGGTACACTCGAACTTGACCGCGAAGGTCGTCTGCTCGGCATTCTTGGCCTCGATCTCGAATGCCTCGGTGCAAAGCGCGTTCGGCATGATGATGATGATGTTCTGCCCGTTCGACAGCTTGCCGACATAGGCAATATTCTCCAGATAGTCGTCCTCGGTGATGTTCGACTTGGTGACGTATTTCTTGTAGGTCGCATCCTCCGAGGTCTCCTCGACCAGATGCAGCGAATCCACCAGGATCTGCTCGGTGACCTCAGTCATCTGCCCCTCAAGCGTGGCGCTCTCGCCGACCTTCTGCTTGGAAACGCCCTTGACCAGGACGGTCGCGCCGTCCACCGCCACATCGAGCCACTGTGCCTCATAGTGGAACTTGATGCCGCCGGATGTTGCACCGATGACCGTGCCCGTCCAGGCATTCGAGGCGTATTTCAGATTCTTGTAAATGACACCGGCGCCGAGGATCAGCTTCTTGATCGTCTCGGAGGTGATGCCGTGGTTTTTCAGGCTCATACGATTTTACCTTCCTTTCCACATAGATACCGACAGGCTGACCTCCACCCGGAAAAGCCCCATTTCTCCGGATGGAATGGTCTCGCTGCCTGTGAAGTGTACAAAAAACAGGAGATCATCCCTGACCTCCTGCAAATCTTCAAATGCCGCCGCGATCCTGTCCGCTGTCCGCACTGCCGACAGCTTTGATTCCCGCGACCAGATGTCCACCGTCAGAACGCCGGCCGTGCAGCCGTCTTCATACCGGTGCTCATCCGCACGGTAGGAGCCGACGCAATACGGATAGGAGAGCGGGCTGCTCCACTCCCCGAATTCGTAGGGAATGCCGGCTGCCTTCATCTTGTCTGCGATGAATGCAAGCATTTCTTCCACACCGTCACCTCATTTCCGCACTGAAGCGGCGCTCCAGCTCGTCCTGTATCGGCTCCCGCAGCTTCTCGTAAGCACGCCGCATCGGCTTGTCCGGTTTCTTGCCGTAGGTGAACACATAGGCGATCGTACCGCCGTCAGACCGGCTTCCGAAGCTCTTTGACCCATTCACATAGCGATAGCCCGCCCAGCGGTATTTCTTGGCGGCCTTGAGGGGGATCTGCCCCGCGCCGTTTCCGACTTTGATCCACCAGCCGCCCTTCCGGCCGCCGTGCAGCGCATACTCGCCTGTGCCGAATTCCTCGTATACGGCATTCATGTAGTCGGAGCCGACGACGCATTTCTGCTCATCGGCGCCCTCAATGATCCTGTATTCGTAGGAGTTCTTGGTCTGCCCGGTGTCAACCCGCACGTTTTTCTGCGTCTGTGCCACCAGCTCGCCGCCCGCCTCATGCAGGAAGGCTCTGACAGCCGCAGACATCGCCGCCCTGACGGCGGGGGAATTATCCGTAAGCTGTGTGATGCTGCATCCCTCCCACATACTTCAGGAAAATTTCCAGGTGCTCATGCAGTCCCATCGGATCGTCGATCAGCTGCACATCGTATACATCCTCTCCGATGACCGCGCGGCATTCCTCCGGCTTTACAGTGATCTCGGCATAATCCGCAAGGAATACATGCGTGCTCTCCTGCAGCTTGGCATTGAAATTGCTGTAGCCGGACGAGCCGTTCATCAGATCGAGGAAGCCTGTCAGGGATACCGCATCCGTCCAGATCTGTTCGCCCTCACCGATCCGGTTTCTGCTGTTCTGCTTTGTCTGCAATACCATGACGGTATTCCCACTGATCTCCGTCAAGTTTTACACCTCCGGTACGGATTGCAGAAGCCCATGATGCTCCGCGGATAGCCCATGACTGAATTCTCTGCATTCTGCGCATAGGTCACGGAATGCCTGGAGAGCGTTTCGGATGCAATGCCTGCCTTGCTGCCGGCGCCGATCTGCCACGAGACCATCCGGACAATGCCCATCTGCACATCGAGCGGAAGTCCGCCCGGGAACCGGCTCTCAGGGAAGGTGTTGTTGCAGTACGCCATGACCGCCGCCTCTGCCGCATCGAGCAGCTCCCGGAGCACTTCGTCATCCGGTGCATTCTTCATGTGCCGCCTGGCAAATGCAAGATCAATCACGCTTCTTGCCCTTTTCGGGGGCATTCTCCCTGACGGTGTAGCCCTCATGCCCGCGGAACCACGCCGCGGCTCTGTCACTGTCCGTCTCTGCCTTGCCATAGGCAAAATGCAGGCCGAATGCCCCGACCTCGCAGCAGTCGGGGCGGTTGTCAACGGTAATCGTGTACTTCATGTTCATCCTCCTGATTCTGATTTAACGCAATTACGCGATCTTGATATTACGCAGCACACCTGCATGCGCCGTATTTTTCAGCACAGTCGCAGCGACCATCTCGACCTCACCGGTCTTGACGGCGCCGGGCTGGTCGAAGTCAGGCACATATGCCCGCACGGCATTCGAGCCGGTGAGCGATACGCCGTGGAAGCCGTCCTCCACGCCGAACTTGACCGCATAGATGTCGGTCAGGCCGGTGACAGATGCCGAGGAGATCGTGCGGGTGATGCCGGACGGTACAACGGCATTTGCGACCGCGGCGCCGCTTGTCACGGTGTAGTGGCTGCCCAGATCCATGAAACGCACGCCATCCATGCTGGTGACCTTTCTGCCGAATGCCTCCTCGGTCTCGGTCTTGTAGCCGAGCACGCGGGCAAGCGTCTGCACCTTGGCGATCGCGCTGCTGTTCATCAGCAGGGCATCCGCATCGGTATTCTTGATGAGGAGCTGCAGCGCCTCATAGAACTGATCTGCATTCGTCTTGAGGCTGGCCGCTGTGGAAACGTCGATCGCCGCGCCGGTGCCGAACTCGGTGGACGTGCCTGCAAGCATCTTGTCAAGGCCGTCGAACTGCTCGGTATGCGTGGTCGCATCGCCATTGACGAGCGTGTAGTGGAACAGCGAAATCGCAGCGAGGATCTTCTCCTGCATCTGGAATGCCATGTTGTTATATCTGCCCTCGGACTGCTTCAGGACGCGGTCCATCTGGAAAGAGCCGCCGAAGATCTTCAGGTCTGCGGATTTCTTCTGTACGGTTGCCTGATTTGCGGTGTATTCGCTGTTCAGGTTACGGAAGGCTGCCACGGAAGGAAGCAGCTTCTGGATGTAGCTGTACGTCAGTGTCGAGCCGCCGGAGGGACTGACACAGTTGTCAAACGGCAGGAGCTGGAGGATCTCACTCTCACGGAGGAAGATGTCAACCACCTGCTGTGCGACCTTGTCGGACATACCGACCTTCATTTCTGCCAGAGTCATCGGCATAGATCATTTCTCCTTTCAGAACGGCATAACGCCGTTGTTAATCATTCTTGGGTTCGTAAAAATCCCGCAGGGCATCGGCAAGGGTGGCGGGCTCCGCGTGGGCATCCTTGTCACTGTCAGGGAGCTTGTGCTCCTCGATCTTCTTGCTGCCGCTGCCTTCAAACTGCGTCGGGAACTGCTTCTGCAGGCCGTCGAGCAGCGCGTCCCAGTCCTTGACCTTGCCAGCTTCATCGAGCTCGGCAGTCTTGCCGTCGGCTTTCAGCTTCTCGGTCAGCTTGTAGGTCAGGTAGTCCACATCCAAAGCCTTTGCCTGGATCAGACCAAGCCTGACCGCAGCAGCGGTCTTTTCGGCGGCAAGCTCTGCCTGCAGTGCGGCGACCTGCTGCTCGGCGGTCGTGACCTTGCCGGACAGCTCCTCCACATTCACACCCTCAAAGCCCTTGAGGGTGTTCTTCGCCTCGTCAAGCTGCGTCTGCACATTGTCGGCGCGGTTCTTCTCGCGGTTGATGTCCTTGCCGTTCTCGGCCATGATCTGGTCGATGACGTCCTTCTCCAGACCAAGTCCCTCCAGAAATTCTCGTTTCATCCTCTTATCCTCCTACGATTTTTTTACAGGGTTACGTCCCTGAGATTACGGTAGTTTTACGCCTTTGCGGGCACACCTCCGGGCTCATGCGCCCGGCTGCATACATGTCTGATCTGCTGGCAGCAGCACGAAGACATCGCAAGCCCAGTCCGCAGCGATCAGGTCACCGGGATCCGCAAGCCAGATGCCTGCTGACTTGTGATCCTCGTACTTGCAGATCACATCGCCGCCCTTGATGTTCTGCAATGTCAGATAGTTCCCGGCAGGCCAGCCGGGGCGGTAGATCTGAGCACCCCGTTTGAGGGCAGCGCAGGCTTTGGGGAAGGTCATAGTGCGATGCCCTCCATCTCGGCGCGTACCTCCAGCGCGTAGAGATAGTCTTCCATCGCTGCTGCCTGATCCTTGAGGATTCCGATCGGACACTTCGGCGTGAACGGCAGTGTGCTCGCCTCATATCTCACAATCATGCGGCGCAGCCGTTCAAAGCGGATCTTCACCTGCTTGTACTCAGCCTCGAAGCGATCCTTGAAGTCCTCCGAGCGCATGAGCAGCGCCGTGTCTGCCAGCGGATCCGTGCCGGCCTTGGCGTAGGCGTGCTCAAACGCGGCCTTCGGCGACCATGACACATAGCCGTCCGGATAGCGCACCAGATAGCCCTGCTCAGAAAATGCGGCATCGCTGCGGGGAATGTCCACGCCCTTGCTGCGGTTGAAGTCGCCGCGGGTCATAGGCTCCGCTTCGACCTTTTTGGTTCCGATGTACTTGTCCATCTCAATTCCTCCTTTCGGGTATCAAAAAAGCATCCTCCTATGGAGTTAGGCAGTGCATACACTTATTATTGATTTCGTACTAAGTCGGGGTCATTTCTCCAGTACAACGGAGAAGACTTCCTTTGCATTGTACATGGCGACCCACGCCTCGTCCTTTTTGATGATGATAAAGCCATCGACCAGATCATAGTCTGTCCAGTCACCCTCGTTGATCGTGATCGATCCTGCATTGATGAAACTGATCTTGATTCGTTTATACATTTTCTCGCCTCCTTTCTGGGTATAAAAATAGCACCCCGGATGGGATGCTGTTCTTGCATATCAGGCGAAGATCTGGAGGTCGATGCCCGCAGCCGCTGCACGCAGCTCCAGCAGATACAGATAATGCCCCATCGCATCCTGCTGGTCGCGCATCAGCCTACGGGCGACCTCGTCCTCGGCCTTCTCGGCGCAGCTCGGCGTCATCCGGTAGCGGATCTCGGTCTTGACGTTGTACGCCTTGAGCTTCTCGTAGCGGATGCGGAGCTCGTAGTATTCGCCGCGCAGACGCTCCTTCCAGTCGTTCGACGAGAGCAGCGCCGCGATCTCGTCGGGGGTCACAGTGATGAACATAGTATCTCTCCTTTCAGGTATGAGAAGACCGCCGGACGCGGGGTCAGGCGGTTTTATCTTCTTCGTATTTATACCCGTTTCCACACTCAGGAATTTCCTTGACAAGAATCGGTCCGAAAAGATATTCTTTTGGGATTCCGTCAGGAAAAGCAGCGCAGCACAACGGCTTATTGAGATCAGCGTTTTCAATGATATGCCGACAACACGGGCAATCGGGGATAACAATTGATTTACTCACTATTTTTACGCTCTGCGTATTCCATTGTGTTCCTCCTGTTCAGGTATCAAAAAAGCACCCCGGGCGGGATGCTTTCTCTCGGATGTAAATTACTTCTGCTCTGTACCGAGCACCTGACGCTCGATGCGATCCTCGACGCGGCGGTTCAGCCACATGAGCGCTTCCTCGATGTGGGTCAGCGCACAGGCATTCTCACGGCAGGAGAATGCGCCGGACTGGAAGCCGCGCAGCCGGTCACGGACGATCTCGAGTAGGTCGGTGTCAAGCACGCCGGGGATACTGTCCGGATCCTTGCGCGGACCGTTCTGGAAACTGATGTCCTGGCTGGGGTAGCCGTCACCGTCCTCATCACACCCGTTCGGCGTGATCCGGTATGCGTGAGATGCGCTGCCGGAGCCTGCCTCGTCAAGAGCATAGACAGTGTTCAGCTTTTCGCGCTTCTGGATTGTGGATAACTCTCTCATATGTTCCTCCTTTAGGGTATGATAAAACCGCCTGTGCGGTCAGGCGGTTTTGTCAAATATGCGGATGGAATGAATATCACTTTCATCGAGCCATACTCCGCTATCAATAGCGATAGCATCCTCGTTTACATCGTTATCTTTAGCAGGAGTGAACAGCACAACCTTTCCCTCATGTCTCACACCGTTGTTGTCAACAACCTCAACAAAAGACCCTTGATACTGTGATAGTTTAAGGCTCATTTTCACTCCTCCTTCCTGCCGGGACAATATGTGTACGCTTTTTCGAGTAATGAATAGTCGCACGGTTAGTAGTCCCGAGATTATTCCCGTTCTCATCAATCACATATGCGATGCCTTCGGGAATCTCAACTACTTCCTTAATCTGACCATTCTGCTTAACATAAACTTGCCCACTGCATTTAAGCAAATCTACAAGCTTTTGCAAATCCTCGATAGGAATTGTAAAATAGCTTTTATGATCCGCTTCGAGATAACTGTCAGAACCATAGATATGGGGCTTCTGTTTATCCGGGTTCAAAACAGAGGTAACTTCGCCGTTTGCAAGTTTTTCTCTAAGAAGACGCTGCCCCTCTGTTTCTATTATACCACTTTTCCCAGAATTGTCAACAGTTTTATCAGGATTTTCCGTGGAAACATCCGCAGAAATGTCCTCCGCTGCTCCGGCTTGTTTTGCAAACTCCAGATACTTCCCCTTGAACTCCTCAAAGTCCTCAATCCCCGCAAGCTCCTGCGCCGCCGAAGTATTCCGCAGCTTTTCCAGCTCCTCCTCCGACAGCGCCCATCTTGCACGCTGGAGCAGGGCGCACCGGCAGTGAATGTCCTCCTCCGGCCTGCCGAAGCTGCCCGGGTACTGCACCCTGATCCCGGCGACCTCGAACGGCTCGTCCAGCTCCCGGAGCTGTCCGTCAAGCTGCCGGTGATGCTCACGGGTGCGCTCGTCATGCGCGGCGCTCCACTGCTTGACTACATCTGCACCGGCATCCCTGGCATCCCTGCAGCCGTCCATCTGCGCTTCACAGGCGATGCGGTGTCCTTCCGTCCGGGCGATGCGCATCGCGTTGTAGGCGCTGACCTGACCCTGACGGGAAATGCCCGCCGCCGTATCGTGCCAGCTCGTCCCCGATGCAATCCCCCGTGTGACCTCGGCTGCGATCGCCGTTTTGAGCTGTGCGATGTTGTTTCCAAGCCGGGTATACATCGGCACCGAGATCTTGCTGTCGGTCGTGATCGCCCGGACAACATTCTCCTGCTGAATGGGCGTCACGACCGGAATGCCCTGCCGGTGGATGTCATACATCGCGCCGACATAGCCGTTCGTATAGCAGTCCTCCAGGTAGTTCTGGATGGAGGCGTAGTTCTTGTCCTCGAAGCCGGCGAGAATGTCCGAGAGCTGCTGTGCAAGCGCCTGCTGATACCGGAGCTGATACACGGCAGCAGCATCGGCGGGATCCACGATCACCCGGTTGTAATAGACAAGCATCCTGTCCTGCACTTCCCGCAGCACATCCCGGTACATGAGCTCCAGGATCCGCAGGATGCGCTGCTCGTCCTTCAGGAGCGAGCGCTGCACCTGTTTCTCCCACTTATTCATCCGGTACCTCGTTCAGGGCATCCAGTGCCCTCTGTGCTTCGGCAGCAGGATCCTCCGGCAGCTTGTCTTTGATCTCCGCATAGTCCCAGTCCAGCACGCTGCACAAATCTTTCCACACCTGCTCAGACGGTGCTTGCGTGAGAAGCGAGAGCAGCGTATTGACCTGCGTCTGCCTGGTCTGTGCCTCGGTCAGACCGATCTGCGCATTGTCGGCAGCATTCGTCATGATCTCGCGCTCAAAGCGGAAGTACACATCGCTGCTCTGGTAGCTGGTGCCCTGTTCCTTGTTGATCTCTTCAAGGACAACGCCGACGATCTTCCGGAGGAACTGCTTGACCCGCGCCTCGAGCTTGTTGCATTTCAGGTCAAGCAGTGCATAGCGGGATCGGATGACCACATTGGTGATGTTGCCGTCCCCGACCTCAGCAGCATTGAAGCCCATGCCGAAACGGTAGATATTCTTCTCGTCGAGCTCGAGCTTGACCTTGCGTGCCTCGTAGGGAATGCTGATGGTGCGGATCTCCACATCACCGTCCTCATCCACGCCGACGATCTTCTTGGTCTTGAGATTCTGCTGCAGCTCGTCGAAGCTGCTGCCCTGGAAGCCCCTGACCACATAGATGCCCTCGGTCAGATCCTGCAAATTGTTCGACAGGCCGCACGCCATGAGGTCATAGTCGTCGATGAGCGCCTTGACGGGTTTCAGGCCGGAGATCCGGCGGCGGTTGTTGTCGAGCCGGAAAAACGGAATGAAGCCGAGCCCTTCATAGTAGGTGCTGTCGTCATTTTCTTTCCGATAGAGGACGTGGGGACGAGGATTGACCTTTTCGGCGGTGTCCAGCTCCGGGAGACCGCTGTCATGCTGCACAAAGAACGTGACACACTTGTCATCCCACACCTCGATCTTGCGGACGGTCTTGCCCTTCAGGTCAATGCGCTGCACATAGCTGTAGATCACATAGTCCCTGCCGTCCGAGGTGTAGCGTCCCTCCGCTTCGGTCACATCCAGTGCATCCGCGCACTGGAAGGCAAGCTTGCCCTCGCTGTTCCGGTAGGCATAGAGGTAATCCCAGCCCTTGACGATCGCGCCGGTGACGGCATCGCTCAGCTCGGCACGGAAGTCCTCGTTATTGTTGAAATAGGCGTCAAGCTCCTCCTGCAGCTCCGGCTGATCGGAGAAGGCAAACCCCTCCTTGCCGGAGAGGAAATACTGCACCTCCTGATCGACCAGCTCCGTGAAGAAGCAGTGGGAGATCTTGATATTCGAGCGCATCTTGTCCTCATGCAGCACGCCCTCATCATCGAAATAGAAGATGCGGTAATCCTTGATGTCGTGTTCGCCGTCATAATACCGCTGTCCCTGCCGGGCTTTGTGCTTGGATTCGGATGCCTGGTCCGTGTCAAGGAGCGACTTGATCTCCTCAGGTGTAATGATAGCAGCCACCTTCTTTCTGACTTGGGGAATGCTTTTCCCCCAAACCCCCTATATTAACCATTTTTTCTCCCGGATGCATTCCTCGAGCGCATAGCGCATGGCATCCATCAGATGGTTGAAATCGTCAATAGGCTGATTGACCAGATTGCCGAATCTGTCCCTGTCCCATGTGTAGTTCGTGATCTCTGTCAGGAAATTCACGCAGCGCGGATGCACGATGATCTCATAATTCTGGATCCACTGCACGCCGTTCATGATGCTGTCTTTGCCCTTGCGGCTGCCCTTGATGCGCAGGCCGTAGCCGCGCAGCTCGTCGATGCTCTTGGCCTCGGCGCAGTCGGCAGTGATGCGCTCCTTGCCGTAGCCCATGTCCACGGTCTTCTGATAGATCGCCCGGTTGCTCATGCCGCGCCCGTAGAACTCGTCCCACACATAGATCCGCCGGTTATCCCTGTCCAGAGACAGTGCGATAAATGCGGACGGATCGTGTGTATAACCAAAGTCCAGTCCGAAGTAGGCGGGCAGATGCCGGACAGATTCCACATCGAAGGATTCCTCCCGGTGATTCTCATAGATCAGTCCTTCCGTCACGCCCCAGTCACCGAGACCGGCCACCTTGTAGCGGCGCGGGTTCTTCAATTTCATGCGTTCAAACAAAGCCAGATCACTCCCATCAAGCCATTCATTGCACAGGTAATTCGTGGTCAGGGCGAGCGTATCGGCAGACGGCTCGTCAAAGAATTTTGATTTCAGCCAGTGGCGCTCATTCCACGGATTGAACGTGATCGTCCACTGCTTGAAAAGCCCATCCGGGACTTCACCGCGGATGGACTCATCGAGCGTATCAAAATCAGATTCCCTGGTGACCTCGTAGGCCTCCTCGAGCCAAGCCCAGCAGAGCACGCCGACCTCGACCGTGATCGAGGTGACTTTGAGCGGATCATCCAGCCCCCGGAAATAGATCTTCTGCCCGGTCGGCTTGTAGGTCATCTCCAGCGGGCTCTCCTTGATCTCCCACCAGTGCCCGACGCCGAGCCTGTGGATCGCCCATTTCAGCTCAGTGAAACATGAATCCTTGAGTGTGCGGTAGGTCTTGCGGATGACCAGGAGATTTGCCTTCGGGTACTTCATGAGGTTCACGATGTACCAGAGCGCGGTGGTCTTGGATTTCTTCGAGGCACGGGAGCCCTTGACGACCCTGTATCTGCCGCGGAATCGCCAGAATGTACCGTAGCCTTTGCCGACGATCTCTGTCAGATCAATGCGCCTGGCACTGTCAGTCTTCGAGATGTTCTTCACCTGAGATCACCACCGGCACGGCGCCGGTCACGGAAGTATCCTGTCTGGTCGTGTAGCCGTACTTCGACATCCAGAGCCCGGCAAGCTGCGTCGGGATCTGTCCGGTCTCGAATTTCTCCCGGGCATCGACCTCGCATTCCTCCCTCATGCGCGTGACGATGTCACGAAACCGCACATCCTCCGCATATGTCGCATAAAAGTCCTGCCTTGCCAGTCCTGCAAACACGCAGAATCCCTCGATGGTATAGGTCACCCTGCGGCGCAGCTCAGCAGAGACAAATTCGCTGTTCTTGGAGCTGAATTCATGGGTCAGAACCGTGCGGCTGTCGCAGTCGGCTTTATACGCTGCCCATGCATCCTCCAGTGTTTTTCTGGTAAATTTACGGGGTCTGCCCATGCTCTTCTCACCTCTTGTCAATGATGAAAACCACACCGGTCAGCGATTGCCGGCCGGTGTGTAAGCTGGAAGGGGGTATGCATCATCGGGAAGGGAAACTGGGAGGTGGTCAGAAGCCTTCCCGCCGGTACATCCCATACTACCATTGTACCACGGATTTTTTTCCCGCGCACATCATCTTTCAGATCAGATGCAGATTTTTTGCGACTTGATATAAAAATTTCCGCCGCCATCTGCCGTATGTCTCACTTCCTGCATCGGACGGATACGGCGCACGCCGGCAGATATTGGCAAGAATGCCTCTGCGGTACTCGGCAGGCACGGCCGTCAGTGCTCTCTCGACGGCATCGCACTCCTGACCGATCGCATACATCCGCAGCGCCTTTCCCTCTGTCGGGGATCCGATTCCGGAGTGCGGTGTCCCGTCCGGAGAAGGGGATTCAAGCAGGATCTCACGCCGGATCGTCTGCAGCCGTTCGTAATCCCGGACAAGATACAGCACGCGCATGTACAAATTGTGCGGCAGACGGTAGGGGTTATTCTTCTTTCGCTGATAATCTCGCATTCCGTTTCTCCTTATCCATCGCTCTGCGGATACGGTTCCGATTCTTCTTGCGTGTGCGGTACTTCTTTGCATGACGCGCCAGATGCTTTACACGCCCGCTGACCGGCGCTATGTCAATGATAAAGCCGTCTATGAGCTTCACAAAGCCCTGCAGCGGTTCAAACAGGCAGTCAAAGACATGGCTCATAACCTCGCGGAACCGTGCCACTATCTCTCCGTATTTCTCACCCATTGGGTTCACTTCCTTCCTGCATACTGCATCCTGATCTCTGCCGAACGGATCGTCTTATGCGGTGCGCCAATCTCCACCAGCGCGTTCCGGACGATCTTCCAGAACTCCCTGTCATCCTCCGGGATGCGGATGTTCCAGCGGTTCATGAAGCGCTTGATCTCATGCGCATCAAGAGAGAGCAGCGCCTGATCGCGCTCCCGGATCAGCTCGTCAAGACTTGTCATTTCTCTGCCTCCTCCCATGTGATCCGCTGACCGCAGCGCAGGCAGTGATCCAGAACGGAATCCGCCCGGGTGATCGCATACTGACCGCAGCGGGGGCAGTATCCGTAAAGATGCCCGGTCACACGGCGCACATGCTCGACCGGCTTCGGGATCACAAGCGTCAGCTTCACAATGGCCTCGGTGATATGCTGCATGTCGATCGGATCCTTTGCCTGTTCAAGCAGCACGGTTGCATCATGCATTACACTGTCAATCGTCACGCCTGTATCCTCCTTTCCCGAGTATCAGCCAGTTGAGCGATACCCCGCAGGTTTCCGCGATGGATGCCGCCACGAGTACGGAAGGAAATACCTCGCCTGTCTCATAGCGCACAAGCGCCGATCTTCCGACACCGATGCTTGCCGCAAATTCCCGCTGTGTCAGCAGATTTTTCAGCCGCACATACCGGATCCGTTCTCCAATGGTTTCCTTGTTCATGTGATCCCCTCCATTCTGTTGATCTCCGCCTGCTCCAGCACCGCATCACCTGTCAGGAGCGCGATGAGCTGCAAGCTGTACCGGAGTTTTTCCTCCGTACTGTCTGCCTTGGCGATCAGGATCCGGAGGCGCTCGGATCTGCGGATCTGCTCCTGCTGCCGGCGGTACATGCTGCATGCGTTGTCGTAGCCGGCACGGTATTCCGCATACTGCCGGAGCATCCGTCTCTTACGGCTGTGCGCCTCCTCCTTCGTGATCCTGCCGGAGCGCACGGCATCCCAGAGCGCCCGGATCGTTTCATAATAGCAGGCATCCGGCAGCGTGGTGTACTGCGGCAGCGGCCTGCCGTCGCGTGCCAGGCGTTCGATCTCATCCGATGTCATCCGGTTCACCCCCGATCAGCCGCAGGGCATCCTCCACATTCCGTGCCACACCGGCAACGGCATGGCATTCCCGCATCTGATGCAGGAAATGTTTCTGATCCTCCGATACCACGCCCTTCGGTGTCTTCACCTCAATGAACACCGCCCGTCCGTCCGACTTGCGCACGCCGGACAGATCGGAATACCCTGCCGGAAGACCGGACACACGCCGCAGACGGATCAGCACATTCTGTTGAAATTCCTTCGACCAAACGACCTTGCCCTGCCACAGCTCCCCGGCATTTGTCCGGAATATCGCACATTCCCCGGAAACGGCAACCCTGATCTGATTCTGAATGTCTGTCTCTGTCATGACAATAACCCCCTTTCCTTTGCCTGATGATAAGCCCATCCGGGCTTGTAACCCTTCTTCTTTGCCAGTGCAAACAGCTCTTTGACGCTCTTGCAGTCCGCAGGGCTGTTGACATGCTCCATCCGCCGCTCAAGCTTCACAAGCTCCTGCTTTTTCTTTTCCTCCAGGATCTCCTCGCGGGTTTTCTCATAGATGTGGCCGCAGTTCGGGCATTCCGGAGCGGTGTAGTGCGTGAAATAGCATTCCGGGCACTGCCGGACATGCACAAGGTTTTCCTTTGTCCTCTGCGGCCTGGGTTCAAGTGTCCATTCCCGGTCAAGATCGGGCAGGCCGTGCCGGTGGACATTCCCCACATGGTCAATGATAACCGCACGCTTGCCGGGGACATACCGCATGGAGCGCATCGCCTGCTGGATGAACAGCGTCAGGCTTTTGGTCGGGCGCAGGAGAATGCTGCATCCGCAGTCGGGCACATCAAAGCCCTCGGAGATGAGGTCAACATTTCAGTGGATCTGCAAGCGGTTATCCAGGAAATCCCGGATGATCTCCGCCCGTCTGTCCTTTGGGGTATTCCCGTCAATATGCGCCGCGGGGATCCCGGCTTCCCGGAAGCGTGCGGCCATCTCCTCCGAATGCCGGACGGTCGAGCAGTAGCAGATCGCCTTCACGCCGTCCGCGAGCTTCCGGTAATGCCGCAGTACGTCGCCGTAGATCGCCTTCTGCATGAGCAGCTCTGCGGCCTGCACCTGGTCGAAGTCGCCTGTGGATTTCCGTTTCAGCCCGGAGAGATCCGTGACAAGCGGTGCATAATAATCAAAATCCGCCAGGCAGTTCCGGAAGATCAGCTCCCGCACCGAGGGGCCGATGATCAGCCGGTCATTGATCTCGCCGAGGCCGCCGCCGTTCAGCCGGACAGGGGTCGCCGTCACGCCGACGCCGAATGCATCCGGGAATGCTGCATAGATCTTCCTGTAGGAATTCGCAAGGCAGTGATGGTTCTCGTCCGTGATGATGAGGCGGGGCGGCTGGATCTTTCCAAGGCGGCGGCACACGGTCTGCACCATGCCAACAGTACACAGCTCCATGTCAGCGCCCCAGTCCGTGAAGGTGCGTTCGATCTGTTCACAAAGCTCCCGCCTGTGGACAAGGAACAGGACACGCCCTCCGGAATCGGTCGTGCGCTTTGCCATTTCTGCGGTGATAATGCTCTTCCCGCCGCCGCATGGGATCACGATGCACGGTCGCCTGAATCCCTTGCGCCATGCAAGGGATACCTGTCTGATGGCCTCTGTCTGGTAGTCGCGCAGTTCTATGGTGATCAGCTCCTTTCTGTCCAGTCAACTGGACGAATCTGATACAGTGCGGAACATGAGGAACAGTGTGTAACATGCTGTTCCACAGGATTTCCCTCTATATTTCGTTATTTTATTGATATTGTGGAACTGTGGAACAAATAATGAACTGCATTATAGGGTGCAGATATACATTCGTGAATGTACAGGCACTCTATATAGTGACGTGTATATCTTCCAAAAATGTTCCACAGTTCCACGCGCTTTCAAATCGCCTGAATTCCGCCGTTTCCGAGCTATGCTTTGTGGTACATTGCGTTCCGCAGATGTTCCTCACAGCAGCATATCCTCCTCGGTTTCCGGAGGCACGCCACAGCCAGGGAGCTTCAGAACGACGCATTCGACATTTACACCGTTGATCCGCTTGCCCCTTGTGAATGCCCTCCCTCGTGTCAGGATGAGGCTGTTTGCTCTCAGCCATGACAGGAGTGCCCGCTCATCGTATCCGCCCTCGATGCACGATTTCCGGAATACCGTCCGGTTGATATAAGCATAGTCGCCGTCGATCAGGCCGTAGGAATCTCCTGTTCCTTCACCGGCGAATTTTGCAGAATTGAGCGCCACCCAGTCGCAGATATAGTCATAGCCTCTGCTGCCTGCGGACACGGCGGATCTGGTTTGCAGAAATGCAGAAATTTCACCGACAGTCAGATGTCTGCCGGTCTTGAAGATCAGCTTGTCTGCCAGATGATCGGCAGTCAGGATCATGGCTGCTGCACCGGCTTGCTTTTCCGTCGTGTCGCCGCCTGCCAGCTCCCGGAAGTATGTCTGGTGAAGCCTGTCCGCCTCATTTAACAGCTCCGGAGTAAGCTGCTCTATAAAACGCCGCCCTGCGTGGCCGTGATTGCGAAGCAGAATGCGGCTTGTTTTAAGGCCATCCTCAATGACCTTTTCCGGGTTCCTGCACTCAATATCAATGACACGATTGACCGCACCGGCACCCACACCGCTGCCGGTGAGCGGCGTTTCTCCGGTCGTCAGCACAGACAGATTCCATGTCGGCGTCTGGTCGATGCCTCCTGCCTTGTTGCCGCGGGTCTTGCCGACGCCCTCGGCGAGCTGGTACACGTCGAATTTACTGTCAAGCTGCTTTTCGTCAATGCACATCGGGATGTGCTTCAGGAAGGCTGCCACCTTCTCATGTCCGACCTGCGTAGAGCGGAAGGTCTGAACGTACTGCCCGATCTCCGGGCTGCCCCAGACAGAAGCCGCAAGCATGAGAGCCACGGTTTTACCTGTTTCGGAGTCCACGCCCCACAGATGCACGAAGAAGGACAGCCCGCCGATCTTCCGTATGAGCACCGATGCGAAGGATGCCGCAAGCATGATCTGCGCCGTCCGGCTATAATTCCGGCATGCAACCGCACATTTCAGCCATTCATCAAAGCTGCCCTTCTCACGGATGGCCGAGAAGATGCGTCCGTAGGCAGCATCTCCGTCAAACACCACATCCTCCACATACGGAGAGAATCTGCCGTCCTCCAGCCATCCGAGCCGCCCTACGCTGTCCTGCTGCGGGATCTCATCGTAATTCAGACCCTCGATCTCGCAAAGATACTGCGCCAGCGTTTTTCCGGTCTTGGAGGTCACGGCCACACCCACCGAAGCAAGATCAAGGATCTTTGCCCCGTCAAACAGCTCCCGCTTCGGCTTCGTCACATACCGCACTCTGCCGCTGCGTTCGTAGGCAAGGGTGAGCTTTTCGTCGCCGGTGTCGATGTTTTGCAGACGGCGTACCGGCGCAATACTGTGTGAGCATGCGTATTCCCGCCCCCGGAGAGTATCTTTGTAGATGCCTGTGCCGTCCATCTTCCAGTCACCCGGATCGAGCTGAAGCTCGCCGCAGTCCACGCGCGGCACGCCGAAGCGGTGCGTTTTGTTCCCTTGATCCTTCTGGGAGCGCTCATACTGGTTGTACAGGGACTTGAAATTCCGGACACCGGCAGCACGAGCCTGCTTGTCGAGCTGTGCCATGATCTGGTCGCGCTTGAATAGGTTTGTCTCGGAGAAGATTTCCTCATAGGGGTATTCCGTATAGAGGAAATCGTCCGCCGTGTAGACCATCCGCACGGTGATCCCGGCATCTGCAACGGATTCCGCCCGGCCGCCGTCGAGCGCCTTGCGGACACGGGCAAACAGCTCCATGAACACGGCATCCATTTGCCTCTCCTGATAAACGGTGCGCAGGATGCGGACATTCTCCTCGAATGTCTCCTGCGTGCCGCCGGGCGACCAGATCAGGTCGCCCAGCTTCTCCGCAAACCATTTCGCATCCCGGAGCTGCTCCTCGGATACGTCTTTGTAGGTGTCCGCATCGTAGATTTTCGGCATTCACGCCACCTCCGTCTTAAAATGGCACATCTCCATCTGCAAGGATGGTCTCGAAATCATCCAGTTCATTATGCTGTGCCGGAGGCGGCTGATTGTTCTGCGTATACCCCTGCGGGATCTGACTCTGACCATAGCTCTGCTGCGGCTGCGTGTAGCCCTGCGCAGGCTGCTGATACTGCCGGTAGCTCTGCGGCTGTCCGTAGCCTTGTACAGGCTTCTGATACCCCTGCGGGTTCTGGTACTGCTGGGGCTGACCGTAGCCTTGCTGATACTGCTGGTTCTGCTGCCCGCCGCCGGACTGCTGATTGCCGGACTTGTCACCGCAGAAGGCGACACTGTCCGCAATCACGACGTTCTGATAGTGCTTCACCCCGTTCTGGTCGGTGTAGTTATTGTTCTGCAGCTTGCCCTCCACAAGGATGCACTTGCCCTTTCCGAACCACTTGCAGACAAACTCGGCGGTCTGTCTCCATGCGGTGATGTCGATGAAGTCGGTCTGCTTCTCCTCGCCCTTGGAATAGGCACGGTCCACGGCGATCGAGAAACGGCACATCTGAATGCCGGACTGCGTGGTTCTCAGCTCCGGATCCCGGGTGAGTCTGCCCATGAGAATGATCCTGTTAAACATCTCAGTTACCTCCCATAATATCTGCAAATTCATCATACTCGCTGCCGCCGGGATACCACCTCGGCTCATCCGCAGCGGTCGGCGGCTCCGGGGGATAGTCCGGATAATCCGGGGGAGCCGGCTGCGCGTCCGTGTAAATCGGCTCGGACGGTACGTCGACCGGCGCCTCCGGCAGCTCCTCATAGACAACGCCGCGCTCCTCGGCTTCGTACATGCCCTGCATGTCCTCGGGGAATGCCTCCCGGAGCGCCTGCGATTTGGCAACCTTGCGGATCATGGTCGCGGGCTTCTGCGCCCATACGGATTTTCCGGTGTTGTATTCCCGCAGCGATACCGCAGCTTCGACCGGACGGGTGAAGCCGTCCACATACACACGCGCCCAGCCGCCGACAAGCTGCTCCTCCGGAAGGCAGAACGTCCCGATCCTCCAGTCGACTGCACCGTCCGGGCGGCGCACAATGATGCCCGCTTCAAATCCCCGGTAACGCTCGCAGCGGGCGGCACGCTTCTCCAGCGCTCCCTTGCCGGTCACGATCTGCGCGGGATTCGTGCCGTACTTCACAAGATACGCCTCGCGCAGGAAGGGATTGAGCCCCTGGTACTGGCACAGGCGCATGAACAGCATGACCTCCTGATCGGTGACCTTGTTCGCATCCCCGCTGACAAGGTACTTCTTGACGATGCCGCCGTTGAGGGTGATCTCGCTCCCTCCTGCGCTATACTTGATGACCCCGGACTGCTGCTGCGGTGCGGGTGCAAGCTGATTCTGTACTGCCATAATATCCTCCTTTACTGCTTCACAACTTCAAACTGGATCTGATTCTGCCGCATGAAGTCCCGCAGGGCGATGATCTGAGACTTCGTGCCGGTCACACGGAACATGCCGGTGATGCAGGGCTCGTCCGGCGCAGGCTGCACCTGCTCAGGCGGCTCGGGGAGAGGCACATCCTCGGGCGGGGGTGCCGGCTCCGGCTCACTGACGGGTTGCTGGAGCGCTCTCTGACGCTGTTCCTGCTGGATGAGCGCAGCCGCATACGCCAAGGCGCAGGCCTTGTCATAGCCCTGCATGTAGCAATCCATGATCGCGGTGTAGTGCGGACTGCCGGTGTAATACTCTACAAGCTCCCGCCGGTCAGCTTTGATGCGCTCCACGTCATCGAACAGCTTCCGGCAGATCTTCTCGATGCTGTTGGTCTTGTTCTTCCACTTCGGATCAAGAATGCGGTCAAGGTCGATCCGGAAATCCAGCTCTTTGGTGATCTCCTCAAAATACTGCCGGATCTTCCCGTACTTCTCCTGCTGCTCCTGCTCCTCAAACGCCTTGACCTGCGAGTCGATGCTTGCGATCGGTGCGTCAATGAGGGCAAGCAGCTCCTTGTACTTCTGCTCGAATGCCTCGTAGGGCGCCATGCACTGGCGCTTGACCTCCTTGCGGCGCTCCTCCAGGGCAGTGCGGAGCTTGTTCAGAGCAGCCTTGTCATCCCTGGCTGCACGGATGGTATCCGGCGTGACGACGAGGGCATTGTAGTGCTCCATCTTATCCGTGAGCCATGCTTTCAGCTCCTCGGCGTTGGTTTCGATGATCTGCGGCAGCACCGACAGATCGGTGATGATCTTAAATTCCATAGTGACCTCCTATATTTCCGGCAGGAGGTACGGCGGTTCCGTACCATCCTGCACCATTTTCCAGAATGCGGTTTCCCGCTTCTCCAGCCATTTCATATCCGCCTGTGTCTGACTGCTTCTGCGGTCGATGCGGTACTTCCGCAGGGTCGCCCGCACATCATCCGCCTTGTGCCAGCGGATGTGTGCGAATAATTCTGCGTACTCTGCCCATTCACAGGCAAGGAATTGATGAAGCACCTGAATGTAGTAATGCTGTGGGATTTTATCCTCCGGGTGCTCCCGCCTAAATCCCCACTCTCCCCACTGCTTTGCCGTCTGGATGGTCGTTGTCTTGATTTCGAGAATGCCCCTGCGCCCGTCTGCATCGGTCAGCTCACCGTCAAGGGTCGCATACAGCCACGGGTGGCAGGCATTCGCATACATCCGGAATTCGTGGTATTCGCAGGAATATTCCGGATAGGTCAGCAGAAACAGCGCCCGGATGTGTGCCTCTGCCTCCTTGCCGAAGCGGACAGCGGGCTTGTCCCCGATGTCCTCTGGAATGGTCTTTCCGGTCTTCTCCCGCCAGAGCTGCACTGTCGATTTCCACGGATTCTCCCCCACGATGCATGCCGCATCCGAACCGCCGATGCCTTGTCTGCGGCATTCGAGCCATTCTTCGCGGGTCTGCGGATCAGCGAGGATCATACGCCTGCCTCCTCTCGGCTGTCAGGCGGATCATGTCATCGACCTTGGAGAGGTAGAGGGGCAGGCTTTCGTCATCCCTTGCGCTCTCCACGAATGCCATCAGCCGGTTCAGTGCATCGGCGGCATTTGCAAGATACGCCTTGAAAATGCCCCTGGTATCGGGGACGGTCTCCGGTTTCACCGCTGCCTGTGCCCTGGCAAGCTCCTGCTGCACCTCCCGCAGACGGTCGGCATGCTCACGCTGCGCGGTCTGGATCCGCTGCGTATAGTCGGCTTCATTCTGCCGCAGGCGTGCGGTGAGCTCGTCGATCTTCTTCTGCTGCTCCGGGTCGGGGACTTCCTGCACGGCATGCTCCACCGGACGGGATTCGAGCTCCGTGACCTGCGCCGTGAGCCGTTTGACCTGCTCAGTAAGCCTGCCGGCTCTGTCCTCGGCAAGGTTTCGGCTTGCCGTCAGATCGTCGAACTGCCGGGCATAAGTGTCCACCTGTTCAGCGGCCTGTGTCAGCTCGGCATTCTCCTTGCGAAGGGCAGCAATCTCGGCTTTCAGCTCCTTGACCGTGACCTCTCCAAGATCTACATGCTCCTGCACGGCCTCCCGCTCCTCCGGTGTGGCAAGCGCCAGCAGTGCGAGCTTTTCAATGCCGATCTGTCCGGTTGACCGGACAAAATCCTCCGGCAGATGCTCTGACACCTGGATCATCTTGTACGCCTGGCTGCGCCTGATGCCAAGCCTTGCCTCGCTGTACTCCTCCAGTGACCGGAATCCCAGCTCGGTATAAAGCTGACCGTCGCGCATCTCCTTCAGGCATCGCCCGACCTCTGCAAGAGATACGGCAGCACTGTGCAGATTCGCCTCGGCGCGGCTGTGCAGCTCCATTGCCCGGACGTACTTCTCCGGGAGCGCACCCTCG
>JAFTFP010000197.1 GCA_017449485.1 Lachnospiraceae bacterium | reverse complement strand
TGTTCAGATCGAAGACATCACTCATCTTCAGGAGCTTGCGCAGGCACAGGACCGCCGAGACAATCTGCGCAATGACCGTGGCCAGTGCGACGCCCGCAACACCCATGGAGAAATAGACGACAAACACATAGTCCAGAATAATGTTCAGGAAGGTCGCCACCAGCAGGTAAATCAGCGCGGATACCGAATCCCCCAGGCCGCGCAGTATACCGCTTAAGATGTTGTAGAGGCCGCCGCCCAGAATGCCGATAAAGATGATGGTCAGATATTCAATACACCAGCCCAGAATGCTCTCCGGCGTATTCAGGAGCCGCAGGAGCGGTCCGGAAATCAGCGGTCCGACGATCATGATCATGACGGAGGCCACCACCGTCATTACAATGCAGGCGCCGATGGTCCTGGAGAGCTCCTCCCTTGCCCGCGCGCCGAAGTACTGCGAGACCATGATGCTCGCGCCGACGGAAATACCGATGAACAGCACCAGCATCAGATTCAGAATCGGGCCGGCGCCGCCCACGGCAGCCAGTGCGTTGTCGCCCACAAACCGGCCGACAATAATACTGTCCACCGTATTATAAAGCTGCTGGGCAATGTTTCCGATCAGCATGGGAATGGCAAAAGCCACAATCTGCTTGACGGAATTTCCTTCGGTCATATCGACCGGCTTGAATAAATCGCGAATACTCATTCAGTCTACCTTTTCCTTAAATTAAACAATTCCCCGAATAAAAATGATAACAATTTCATTCCTGTTGCGCAAGATGGCCGGAAGGTCTCTGACGCCTTGCAGCATGCTGATACAGCTCCTCGGTGGCCAGCGCAATCTTGGTCACGGCGAAGCTGCAGTCCTGCGGATAGATATAGAAGGTATCGTCGTGCAGATTCAGGTCGACGCCGTCCCCGACCTGCCCCAGATAATCGTATTCGATGTGGCAGGAATAGATCGAACCCGCCGGAATCCGGAACTCATAGGCCTCCCCGCCATATTCCGCCAGAATCTTCTCCTGCTCCTTCTCGCTCCTGTGCAGGTTCGTCCGTTTCCGCCCCGCCTCATGGACCGAAGACGGATAAGCTGCGGTGTCCCCGACGATGCCTGTCACATGAAAGCCTTCCATATCATGGGCAAAATGTGCCGTTCCGATGTCAATATATCCGTCCGCATTGGGCAGCGCGTCCACCCTTGCAGTACAGGAGAAGGAATAGGTGCCTGCCTCCACTTCCCGGCGGACATTCTCCCGTTCCCACTCGTACCAGTCCGGCACGTGGGAGAAGCTCTTCACCTGCTCTGCGTCTGCAAAACATGGCTGAAGCGATCCATACTCATCCAGCTCCCAGCTCCGTCCGCAGGCCTTGCAGGTCAGCTGCGTTCCCTTCGAAGACATCTGATACTCTGTGCCGCAGGCACTACACTGGTAGAGCACCTTGTGCAGTCCCTCCGCTCTGCGCGGATAGGTGATCCGGCAGTGATTCTCCTGCTGCCAGCGGAAATCATCATATTGGAAGGCATCCCGGATCCTGTCGGAGATCTGCGCGGCATTCAGCTTTCCCACTTCCTCCGGACGCAGAATGCATTTCATCTCGGCGCGGGTGTCCCGGACGCCGTGATCGGGCAGATGATAAAAAGGAGAATTGACATGATGGCCGTGACACATCAGGACCACCACCGGTACCTTCAGGGTCCGGACCAGCTTGCCCAGGGACGCGGGCAGTACCGCCGTTGTCCCGCACAGAGAATAGCGGGCCTCCGGATACATCACGGCAATATCTCCCCGCTTGATGACGTTCTGCAGCTGGTAGACCAGCGCCAGATCCGTCGTGAACTTTCTGGTGCAGATGCAGCCGATCAGCCGCAGCAGCCACTCCCGCTTCGCAAATCCGTCAATGGCTACGACAAAATTCGCCCGTCCTGGCCACATGGCCCTCGAAGCGACTTTGAAATCCATGAACGCATTGTGATTGCACAGCAGCAGATACGGAGGCTTGATGTCCTCCATCCCGGTCTTTTCAATCCGGTTGCGATGAATCATCAGATCCGGAAGAGAGAGCACGAGAATCAGTCCCCGAAGGTGCTGCCTCGGCACTTCCCTGTGCATGTCATACCGCGGAATTCTGTCGAGCATAAGCGTCCTCGTCTATTAGAAAATAATGTTAACTATATTTCTCCACAAGGCGCACGGCGGCCTCCCGGAGTCTTTCACGAAGCGCCGCAGGCTCCAATACCTCGACGCCGCCGCCATACTGCAGCGCCCAGTAGAAGAAGGCGTCCTCGCTGCAGTAAAGGCGCACGATCAGGTCATCTCCGCTCTGTTCAAGAATGCGGAAGTCCTTGCCGAACCAGTCGATGAGGTTTTCCATCATCCACTTCGCAGCCCTGATCCGGATCGGCACGCTGGCGCCCGGAAACATATAGACATGCTCCGCCATATGTCTGGGCAGATCCAGCTTCTGCTTCTTTCCGTCCGGGCCGATAAGCTCCTCACGGGGTTCATCCAGCATCTCCACGTCAGTCATGCGGTCCAGGCGGTAATAGACCACCGTCTGCTCTGGATGCCGGCCGTCATGACAGATCAGGTAAAACCGCCCGTTGCTCGCAGCCATCTGATAGGGGCTGACCACATGCTCACTGCTCTTGTGCATTTTGAAATCTATTCCGTAGTGGCAGCCGCAGAAGCGGATCTTCTTCCCCTCGTCAATGGCGTCGCTGATCAGATCCATGGAATACAGGATCTGCTTATTGTCGGAGTGATGCATTTCCGAGAGCATGGCCACGTGATTGACCTTGGCGCTGAAATAGCGGCTGCCCATGGACCGGAGCTTTTCGATCAGCGTGCGGGCCTGCTGTGCGGACAGATTATTGGAGAACAGCACGCTGTCAATAAGCATGCGCAGCTCCGCGTCCTCCAGATCCCGGGAGGCCAGATACCAGCCGTTGTCGAACAGGATGTCATAGCCCAGATCGATCAGATAGTCCAGGTTGCTCCGGACCGTCCGCCGGTCCACCTCCATGTCATAATCCTTTTTCAGAATCTGCAGAATGTCCTGCTGCGTCAGATGATGTTCTTCGTCGGTATAATGCTGCAGAATTCTCAGAATCAGCAGGTTTGCATTATGTTTATCCAAGTTTTCCTCCCGTACACAGGACAGGCAGCTGTTCCCGGATATCCCGGACCCTGTCCAGATCGATTTCCGTCTCCCACAATCCTTCCCGCTCATCTGCTTCAGACAGAACACTGCCCCAGGGATCTGTCACAATCGAGTGGCCGTAGGCGTGATAAGATGCCGCCGGGTTCAGGGCCGGCGAAGTGCCGACATAAAAGCACTGGCCGTCCAGCGCCCGGGCGCGGAAGAGCAGCTGCCAGTGCACCGGCCCCGTCGTCTGGTTAAAAGCCGCCGGCACCAGGATCACCACAGCGCCGCGGCGCACCATCTCCATGGCCAGTCCCGGAAATCGCAGGTCAAAACAGACGCACAGGCCCATCTTCCCGAACTCCGTGTCAAAGACCGTGACCTGGTCTCCCGCCGTCAGGGTGTCCGACTCCCGGAAGGTCTGTCCGCCGCGCACCGCAATGTCAAAAAGGTGCATTTTCCGGTGTTTTCCGATCATTTGACCCTTTCGGTCAAACACGTAAGCCGTGTTGTACACCGCCGTTTTTCCGTCCGGCGCCGCCGCCTTTTCCGGAATGGAACCGGCCGATACCAGCAGCCCGTACTCCGCAGCCAGCGCGCTGAAGTGCTGGAAGGACGCGCCGCCCTCTTCCTCCGCATACAGCGGAAAGCGCGGTGTCTCATAAGGGCAGGTGAACATTTCCCCGAAGGTGATCAGATCCGCCCCGCGCCGCGCGGCCTCCTCGAAGCAGGCTCTCATCCGGTCCAGGTTATCCTGTTTATTCTCAGATACAGCTGTCTGGCATTGCAGAATCTTCATCCTGATCCACTTCATCCTTTCTCCGGCAGCATCCGCTTCCTGCAGTGCCTCTCCGGGATGTCTCCGGATTGCTTTCACTCCTTTAGTGTATCAGATTTTGCTTGATGCGGCAGTGTCTCATCATGTTACAATGAAAAAAAGAAGGCTGGAAAGCCTATAGAATCTACAGAATATATACAGGATAGAGAGAATTAATGAAAATCACAAACAATGAAAAACAGGATCGTTTCACTTATCTGACTACCACGCCGGTGCCGAAGCTGATCAGCACCCTCGCGGTGCCGACCATTATCAGCATGCTGGTCACCGGCATCTACAATACTGCGGACACCTTCTTTGTCGGGCGGATTTCCACCCAGGCTACAGCCGCTGTGGGACTGGTCTTCTCGGTCATGGCGATTATTCAGGCGCTGGGCTTCTTCTGCGGGCACGGCTCAGGCAACTGTCTGGCCCGCATGCTGGGGGCGAATAACCAGAAGGGAGCGAATGATGTGGCCTCGACAGGTTTTGCCCTGTCCCTCATCATCGGTGTTATCGTAGCAGCACTGGGCATTCTCTTTCAGAATCAAATCGTCACTTATCTGGGCGCGACGCCCACCACGATGGAAGACACGAAAGCATACATGCGGATTATTCTGATCGGCGCGCCTTTCATGATCGGTCAGTTCGTCATCAACAACCAGCTGCGCTTCCAGGGCAGTGCCAACTATGCCATGATCGGCCTGATGTGCGGCGCCATCGTTAATATCTTTCTGGATCCGCTGCTGATCTTTGTCTTCCATATGGGCGTCTCCGGCGCGGCAGCGGCCACGGTGGCCGGACAGTTTATCAGCTTTCTGGTCCTGCTGGCCGGTACCCGCAGGGGCGAGAATATCCGGCTGAACATCCGCAATGTGCATCTGAATGCCTATTATCTGGGGGAAATCATCAACGGCGGCTTCCCCTCGCTGGTCCGGCAGGGTCTGGCTGCAATTGCAACCCTCCTGCTGAACACGGCGGCAGGAACCTATGGCGGAGATGCCGCCATCGCCGGCATGTCCGTCGTGACGCGGGTCATGATGCTGGTCTCCAGCGCGCTGATCGGTTTCGGTCAGGGCTACCAGCCGGTCTGTTCCTTTAACTATGGTGCCAAGCTGAGAACCCGCGTGCGGGAGGGATATTTCTTCTGCCTGAAAATCGGAACAGTCTTCCTGACTGTCGGTGCAATCGTCTGTTTCGCCTTTGCGCCTGGCATCATCCAACTCTTCCGGGATGACCCGGACGTCATCGCCGTCGGCACCGCCGCACTGCGCTGCCAGTCGCTGGCCCTGCCCCTCATGCCCTGCATCGTCATCACCAATATGATGCTGCAGTCGATCGGAAAAGGCGTCAAAGCCTCCATTACCGCCTCGGCCCGGAACGGCCTCTTCTTTATCCCGCTGATTCTGATTCTGCCCCGTCTTTTCGGCTTATTCGGCGTGGAGATCACACAGGCCGCGGCAGACTTCCTCTCCGCCGCCATCGCAATTCCTTTTGCCGTCCTCGAGCTGCGGACCATGACGACGGACGGTGAAGTGGATTCCTGAATTTATAGTTTCTTATGTAAACTTTATATTTTCCTTAGAAAGTGAACACAATTTGGACACACTTTCCCTATAAGATGATATCAAGTCAGTTGAGAAACAACGACTTAACTATCTCCCCCTCATAAGATGAAAAACAGCAGAAGCGCGGCAGAGCCCGCGCTTTTGTTGTTGAAGATTCGTCGTGGTATCGGCAGGGGAACACCCCGGCATTCTTAAGATGATTCAACCAGGGTGAAAGGACACAAAAAAAGTCCGGTCAGACCGGACTCTTCATGGAGAGCAGATGACGGGAATCGAACCCGCATCTCAGCCTTGGCAAGGCCGTATACGAACCATTGTACTACATCTGCATGTCATGTCCTCTCGCGAGGACATGTCTTAATATACTTGAAACCTTCTTGCTTGTCAAATGTTTTTTTTAACTTTTTCAGATCTTTCAGAATGGATTGTTCATCTGATTATAACCGCTGACATGCCGATCCTGGGCTGCCATACTTTTTAATGCTCTGTAGGCATAAATGTCCAGAGCGATGACGAAGACCAGCCAGATGATACTCAGTGTCGTGCTCTCCGAGCTGGCTGCGAAATCATAGATGCCGTGCAGCACAGCGGGAATCCAGAGTGCTTTCGCCCAGAAGCTCTTCGCAGCTGCCTGATCGCCAAGGTTTTCCGCCAGCTTCATCTGACCGTAGAAGAAGCCCACAAACACGCCGCAGATGGCATGCATCGGGATGGCCGTAATCGCACGGATCGGGGCAACGCCGAAGCCGAAGTCCATGATATACAGCACATTTTCCAGACCCGCAAAGCCCATCGCTGCCGCGACGCCGTAAACTACGCCGTCAAACGTATAGTTGAATTCCGGGCTCTTATAGGTCGGAATCTTCATGGCTGCCCGCTTCACAAATTCCTCGGAGCATCCGATCACGATGATGTTCATGATCAGGCCGTACACAATGCCGGAAGGATCCAGCGGCAGATACGCCATGATGTATGTGCCGATCATCTCCAGAATCATCGCCGGAAAGCAGCTGAGCGCCCCCAGTCCCACAATCTTCAGCAGGAGCTGAACCGGTTCCTTCTCAATCTGGTCTTTCTTATAGACATAATACATCAGATAGATTGCCGGGATCAGTCCCGCCGCCAGTATAATAAACATGTTCTCCCTCTCTTTCCGGAAACGGACGCTTTGCGTGCCGTCCCCGTCTGCAATTAATTGATTGTATAGTTCTTTTTTCCTATATTTGACGCCGCTTGTCAAGTTCTGATGCTCAAATCATCCTGCTGCCGTCAGCGCTCCATGCGCCGCCACTGCGCGCTGCGGACCGTCAGCGCTCCATGCGCCACCACTGCGCGCTGCAGGCCGGCAGGACCGAGCCGCCGCCAAAATCGTGGTCCCTGCCTGATATCAGGTCCACGGCCATTCCGCATCCTGCGTCAAAATGTGCCGTATAGTCTGCGTCGTCCATATTGATAGCCACCAGCACCCGCTCATGCTCGCTCCTGCGCTCGAAAATGCATTGCTTATTCGTCAGCAGCACGCTGCGGAATTCGCCGTAGCACAGCGCTTCCGACTCTCTTTTCACCGCGGCCAGCTGCGCAATGAAGTCAGTCAGTTCATTCCACTCCGGCTCCCGGACGGCCGGGCGAAGCGCCGGATCTCCGTCGCGTTTTTCTCCCTTCATGCCCCACTCACTTCCATAATAAATACAGGGAATGCCGGGCATGCCGAACATCAGCGCGTACAGAAGCGGCAGATGTGCCGGGTTGTTCAGCACGGAGGCGATGCGGGTTATGTCATGATTATCCGCGAAGCTGACCAGATGCATGCCCCGGTACAGGCACCAGGGATCGCTGCCGAACTGCCGGATCAGCGAGTGATTGATTTCAAACAGGTTGCTGCTGTTGAAAGAGGAATACAGGCCCTTGCAGCACTCATAGTTTGTTGCAGAGTGAAGCATATCCGGCGCCATGATGGTCTTGTAGTCTCCGCCGAGGATCTCGCCGAACAGGAAGAAGGGCTCCTCCCGGCCCAGCTCAGCCGTCAGAGACTCTGTAAAGGCGCGCAGCCGGCGCAGAAATCCGCGGTCCAGGCAGTAGGCAACATCCAGGCGCAGGCCGTCAATACCGAACTCTCCCGCCCAGAAGCGGACCGCGTCCAGCAGATGATTGACCACAGCCTCATTATTCAGATTCAGCTTCACCAGATCATAATTGCCTTCCCAGCCTTCATACCACAGTCCGTCATTCCAGGCGTCGTTCCCATCGAAGTTGATATGGAACCAGTCCTTATAAGGAGAGTCCCATTTCTTCTGAAGAACATCCTGAAACGCGAAAAAGCCGCGGCCGACATGGTTGAAGACACCGTCCAGCATCACATGAATGCCCGCCTCATGGAGCCCTTCGCAGACTTTCTTAAAATCACCGTTTGTGCCCAGCCGCCTGTCTACCCGGAAGAAGTCCCGGGTATTGTAGCCGTGGGTGTCCGATTCAAACAGAGGATTGAACAGAACGGTACCCACGTGCAGTTTCTTAAGATGAGGAATCCAGTCCAGTACCTGCAGAATTGCCCCGCTGCCGTCGACAGACGCCTCCTCCGGGACAGGCTCTCCCGGCGCCGCCGGATTCTCAAACGGCGCTCCGCACATCCCAAGCGGATAAATCTGGTACATTACACTTTCTTCAGCCCACATGCTTTTTTACTCTCTTTCCGCACCCGTCGGGCTTGTCCGGGGACATCCAAATCCCTGGTCAACCCCTTTTGGCGCTGTTTTAGTTTACATAATATATTTGACCTTTAAGGTACAAAATCTGAGAAACGCGATAATTTCAACACTTTTCGGAATTTAGTTCAATCGGATTATATTTGGACATTTCCACATCCATAAATGCGAGAATTCCACCGTTTTCACAAAGTTTTCCACAATGACATCAGTGTCATTATTTTGTCAATTCTCGTTTGATCGTATTGTTTTCGCCTGTTTTCTGACAATTCAGCTATCTTTTTGTTTACATAATATCAGGCTTTTGCTTCCAACTTGGCCAAAATGCGGAAAATCTGCTGACTGTACCGGTAAACTTGGCTTATTTCCAGCTTTTGCCCTGTCCTTCTTTCCCTTTTTTCACAGCCATTCATTCCAGAATCGCTCCACGCGCGTCCCGACTGTGGCGGCTGAAACCTCCTCATAGTCCGTCCACTCTCTGGGAAACAGCTTCTTATAAGAAAGAGTCAGGAAGCGATCGTCCAGGAGCGCCACAATACCGACATCGTCTGCCGTCCGGATCACGCGCCCTGCTGCCTGCAGCACCTTGTTCATGCCAGGATAGCGGTAGGCGTAATCGAAGCCGTTCTCGCCGCGCCCATCGAAGTAGTCCTTGAGCAGTTCCCGCTCATAGCAGACCTGCGGCAGTCCCGTCCCGATCACCATCACGCCGATCAGGCTGTCATTCTTCAGATCAATGCCTTCACTGAAGACACCGCCGAGGACACAGAAGCCGATCAGCGCATGATCCTCGCGAATCTCTTCAAAGCAGGACAGAAAAGCTTCCCGCTCTGCCTCGCTCATATGCTCGGACTGCACCACTCGCTCGATCTGACCAAAAGGGTCAATTGCCGAGAAGGCCTCGACAATTCTGCGGAGGAAGGCATGCGACGGGCAGTAGACCAGATAGTTGCCGTGCCGCTGGCGGGTAATCTCATAGATGCTGGCAGCCATCCGCTCATATTCCTCCGGCGTTCTTCTTTTATAGAGGCTGCTCACATCGTCCGAAATGAACAGGCCCTTTTTCTCCGGATTGAAGACCGACTGCGCATAGATCTCATAGTCCTCCTGCGTTCCTCCCAGCAGTGACTTGTAGTACTGAATCGGCAGGAAGGTGGCCGAGAACAGGATGGATGCCGTTCCCCTGTCCATGCAGCTCTTCAGGCACCTGGAGGGATCGACACAGAAGAGCGTGAGGATATGCTCCTTTCCCTCCCTGCGAACATAGATCCGGTAATGGTCATCCAGTCCATCTGACATGAGCAGGAAATGAGAAAGCTCAAAGTAAAAGTCCAGCAGTGCCTCCCGAATCTCTTCCTCTTCCGGCTTTTTCCATCTCTGACCGATCAGGTCAGCAATCCGCTGGCGATCCAGCAGCTGGACGATTTCTTCCCCGGCCGCTCCAGCCGCATCCAGGAGCTCCTCCAGTTCCTCGATGCTCAGCATGATCGCCTCCTCCCCGGACAGCTGCATCTGCTTCTTCCAGGGCAGAAAGGTTCTCCCCAGGCTCATCAGCTTCTTCCCGAGCTTCGGATAGGCGTCCTTGACCTGCCTGCGTACCGCCAGAACCTGTTCACGGCTCAGCCGGGCACTGTACATGTCCCGGCCCCGTTCAACCAGATTATGGGCTTCATCCACCAGGAACAGATAGGGCTCCCGGCCCTCGCCGCCAGCGAAGAAGCGGCGCAGATACGCGTGGGGATCAAACAGATAATTATAATCACAGAGAATGGTGTCTGAGAACAGGCTCATATCCAGAGACAGCTCAAACGGACAGACGCTGTACTTTTCCGCGCAGGCCAGAATGGTCTCCCTGTTGAAATTATCCGTTTTGGTCAACAGCTCGTACATCGCCTCGTTGATGCGGTCGTAGTGGCCGCCGGCCCTCGGACAGCTCTCCGGATTGCAGTCCGGCTTCTCCAGAATACAGATTTTGTCCTTCGCAGTGATGACGGTATTCTTACAGCGCAGGCCATGTTCGCGGAGCAGGCTCATCGCGTCCTCGGCGACCGTCCGGGTGATGGTTTTGGCTGTCAGATAGAAGAGCTTCTCTGCTCTTCCCTCTCCGATGGCTTTCAGAGACGGGTAAAGCGTTGCGAGCGTTTTTCCCGTTCCGGTCGGCGCCTCCAGAAACAGCTTCTTTCCCTGGACAATGGTCTGATACACCGCCGCCGTCAGCTCCCGCTGCCCCTCCCGGTATGGATAGGGAAAATGCAACGCCCGGATGGATTCCATGCAGGTCTTCTTCCATTCCAGCTGGAAGCGGGCCCACTTCTCATATTCCCGCATCAGGCCGTCAAACCAGTTCTTCAGTTCTTCATGGGTGATTCGTTCGTAGAAATAGCGCAGCTCCTGCGTCGCCAGATTGCAGTAGGTCATGCGCACATGCATGACTTCTTCCTGCTGATCGCAGGCCGCCATATAAGCGTAGCACCTCGCCTGTGCCAGGTGCACGCGGTCCGGCTCCTTCATGCGGGACAGCCGGTGATAGGTGGTTTTGATTTCGTCGATGGTGAGTGCCGTCTCTTCGGCGTAATCCGGATTGACGAAGGACAGTGCCATGCCGCTCTCCAGATCCGGCAGCACTGTGCAGCTGTCTCCCTCTTCCGGAATCTGCCCTTCATAGATGCCGTCTGCCCGTCCCTCCACGATCACTTCGATCGGCTCGGAGGCCTCAGACTGCAGGACATACGTCAGCTGCAGCGGAACTTCAGCGCGATAATCCCCGCCCGCTGCTTTCTGCAGCTGGCGGTGCATCCGGGAGCCCTCCAGCATCGCCTTCTCAGGCGCGGCCGCAGCCCGATTATCCAGATCACCGGACCGCAGCAGAAACTCTACCAGCGTCCGGACTGAAATGCGCAATTCCATTCGGTCTTTTTCCTCCGGATAATATTTTATCATACTGCACAAGCACCCCAAGTCCGCTCAAGGTCCTCGCCGGACGGGCATCGCACGCTTCGCATGCGATATTCGCCGCTCGGGCTGCCAGCGCTCTTCGAGTGCGGGCATATAAACAAAAGCGCTCCGAAGGACTTAAGTCCAACAAAGCGCCCCTGTCAGCGATATGATACGGCCGGCGGATCCGGCCTCTTTTTAAGTTGCTTACCTGCCGCGTGCCGCTTTAGAAAACGGGCTGCAGCTCTGTAAGCATCGACTCAAATTCTTCGTTTTCTCCGTTGTAGGAAACAACCAGATTTCCGGAAAAATCAAGTCCGAGAACTCCGAGAAGAGATTTCGCGTCAACCATGTATCTTCTTCCGTGACTGATATTGGCAATGTCAATATCAAAGTCACAGCGGGACGCTCTTTCTACGAAGTGGCCAACAGTGTCAGGCGTAAGCCGGATTACGATTTTTTTCTCCATACACTACCCTTTTTCTGATGCTGTGCAAACCGTTCTCCCCCGAGACAGTCAGCTGAGATCCGTATACCATGATGCTATTGTCTTCAGCACATTTATCATACCGTTTCCGGGAAGTCTTTGGAATGCCTAACCTGCCCAAAAAAATGCTAAATATTGTTAAAACCTTCACCACTATGTCTTTTCAATCGGTTAAGTTAATCATCATTCTGCACGGATATGCCTGGTAATTCTGAATACTTGTATACAAAAGACGTTGCATTTCTGCCTGAAATGCGTTTTAATATCTCCATCTTAATTTAGTAGATCTTATGAAGAATATGGAGAACAGGAGGAAACTAAAATGGAGCATCTGGTGATCCCCGAGGGCTACTCATCCTCGCTCAGCCTGCACGATACGCAGGTCGCGATCAAAACCGTCAAAGACTTTTTTCAGCAGCTTCTGGCAGAGCGCCTGAATCTGCTGCGCGTCTCTGCGCCGCTTTTTGTCGCGCCGGAGTCCGGATTAAATGACAATCTGAACGGTGTCGAACGCCCGGTTAATTTTGACATTCTCGAGCAGAATGGCCGGGAGGCTGAAGTCGTCCAGTCGCTTGCAAAGTGGAAGCGCTTCGCTTTAAAGAAGTACGGTTTCCAGGTGGGCGAGGGCCTGTACACGGATATGACGGCCATCCGCCGCGATGAGGTCACCGACAACATTCACTCCATCTACGTCGACCAGTGGGACTGGGAGAAAATCATCCGCCGCGAGGACCGCACGCTGGATACGCTGAAAGCGGTTGTCGCCGATGTGTACCGCGTACTGCGCAAGACCGAGAAGTACATGGCGATCCGTTATGATTACATCCACGAGATCCTGCCGCACGACATTTTCTTCATCACAACCAGTGAGCTGGAAGCGCTGTACCCGGACAAGACCCCGAAGGAGCGCGAATATCTGATTACAAAGGAAAAAGGTGCGGTCTGCCTGATGCAGATCGGCGGAGCGCTCGGAAACGGCAAGCCCCACGACGGCCGCGCACCGGACTACGATGACTGGGATCTGAACGCAGACATCATCGTCTACTATCCGGTTCTGGATATCGCGCTGGAGCTCTCTTCCATGGGCATCCGGGTCGATGAGAAGTCGCTGGCAAAACAGCTGAAGATCGCCGGCTGTGAGGACCGCGCGGCGCTGCCGTTCCAGAAGGCCATCCTGAACGGCGAGCTGCCGTTTACCATCGGCGGCGGTATCGGACAGTCCCGGATCTGTATGTTCTTCCTGCGCAAAGCGCACATCGGAGAAGTGCACTGCTCCATCTGGCCGGAAGAAACGGCGGCGGCCTGTGAAGCCAAAGGTGTGCATCTGCTCTGAAAATGTATACAATTATTTCAGAATTCGCACAGATCAATTTTTCACAATTATTTTCAGAAAAGCCTTGAATTCAAGCTTTTGCAGTTCTATAATGACAAAAGCTGGTTGTTGCGGGGCAGCACCATCCGGTCTGTCCCGCCCAAAATCAAGTGAAATGGGCTCAAAATTGTATACAATAATGCAATTTGAGCTGGATAGTTTTTAAAAGGAGGAAAAGAGTATGTCGTATGTTGATGAAGTACTGGAACGCGTAATCGCTCAGAATCCTGCACAGCCCGAGTTTCATCAGGCCGTCAAGGAAGTCCTCGAATCTCTCCGTGTTGTGATCGAGGCGGATGAAGAGAAATATCGCAAAGAAGCTCTTCTGGAGCGCCTGACCACCCCCGATCGTCAGATTCTGTTCCGCGTGGCATGGGTCGATGACAAGGGACAGACCCAGGTCAACAACGCTTTCCGCGTTCAGTTTAATGACGCCATCGGACCGTACAAGGGAGGTCTTCGCTTCCACCCGTCCGTCAACCTCGGCATCATTAAGTTCCTTGGCTTTGAGCAGATCTTCAAGAACTCCCTGACCGGCCTTCCGATCGGCGGCGGTAAGGGTGGTTCAGATTTTGACCCGAAGGGCAAATCCGACCGCGAAGTGATGGCATTCTGCCAGGCTTTCATGACCGAGCTTTACAAGTACATCGGCAAGGACGTCGACGTTCCCGCTGGTGACATCGGTGTCGGCGGCCGTGAGATCGGCTATCTGTATGGCCAGTATAAGCGCATCACTGGCCTCTATGAAGGCGTTCTGACCGGCAAGGGTCTCTCCTACGGCGGATCTCTGGTACGTACACAGGCAACCGGCTACGGTCTGGTTTACCTCACTGAGGAGCTCCTGAAGTGCCACGGAACTGATCTGCAGGACAAGGTTGTCGCCGTCTCCGGTGCCGGCAACGTTGCAACCTATGCTATCGAGAAGGCTGAGCAGCTCGGCGCGAAGGTCGTGACCTGCTCCGATTCCAACGGCTGGATCTATGATCCCGATGGAATCGATGTTGCTCTTCTTAAGGAGATCAAGGAAGTCCGCAGAGCCCGCCTGACCGAGTACAAGGCCGCGAAGCCGAATGCTGAGTATCACGAAGGCAAGGGCGTCTGGTCTGTCAAGGTTGATGTCGCACTGCCTTGCGCAACCCAGAACGAGCTGACCCTGGACGATGCGAAGGCTCTGGTCGCCAACGGCGTATTCGCTGTCTGCGAAGGTGCAAACATGCCTACTACCCTTGAGGCAACTCAGTATCTGCAGGATAACGGCGTCCTCTTCGTTCCCGGCAAGGCTTCCAACGCGGGCGGCGTCGCAACCTCCGCACTGGAGATGAGCCAGAATTCCGAGCGTCTGTCCTGGACCGCTGAGGAAGTGGATCAGAAGCTCAAGGGCATCATGGTCAACATCTATCACAACATCGATGACGCTTCCAAGAAGTACGGCATGGAAGGCAACTACGTCGCCGGCGCCAACATCGCAGGCTTCCTGAAGGTTGTCAACGCCATGGAGGCACAGGGAATTGTCTAATCCCTGTAAATTAAGGATTTTAACCAATTTGGTCAAAATTTGATTTTCCAGAAAATCTTTACAAGACACACAAAAAGAGCAGTTGCCAGACGGCGGCTGCTCTTTTTATGGTCACTGTGTTTTCCGGATAGTCGGATTTTGCCCCACGTAAAATCAGAGAATCAGATCTGTCAGCCTGCGGATCATGCCGCG
>JAFTFP010000196.1 GCA_017449485.1 Lachnospiraceae bacterium | reverse complement strand
CTTATTCAGGCAGGACCACTCCACCCGGATCGGCCCGTAAGAACTATCGTATCCCAGCTTCACCCACTCGATGCCCTGCATGAAGTGCGGGCGGATCTCGAAGCGTTTGTAGCCCGGCTCCAGGATCCGCAGGCCGGCCAGCCTGGTGTAAAGCCAGCTGCCGATAGAGCCATAGGCATAGTGATTGAGCGAATTCATGTTGGCAGGATTGAAGCTGCCGTCCGGCAGAATCGAATCCCAGCGCTCCCAGATCGTCGTTGCGCCCATCTTCACTTCATAGAGCCAACTCGGCTTCTGCTCCTGCAGCAGGAGCTTGCCCGCCAGGTCATGCATGCCGTTGTCGGAAAGTGCATGGCAGGCGTACGGCGTTCCGATAAAGCCTGTCACCAGGTGGGTCTGATGGGCGTCGATATTGGTCTTCAGCATCGAAGCAATCCGCGCGCGGTCCTTCTCCTCCACAAGATTCAGATGCAGGGCCAGAATCATGGCCGTCTGCGTCTCACAGACCAGGCGCCCGGTGCTCGTCACATATTCCGCCCGGAAAGCGGCAAGAACCTTTTCCCGCAGTGCGCGGTACCTGCGCTCCTCCTCCGTCTCCTCCAGCAGCTGTGCCGTGTCGGTAAGGATCTGCAGGCTCCACAGATAGCACGCATTTGCGACAAAATAATCCTCCGTTGCACCTTTCCGGCTCTCGCCGAGGCCGTTCATCTCCGCGTCCAGTCCCAGCCAGTCGCCGTACTGGAAGCCGGTCTGCCACAGCCCGTTCTCACCGCACTGGGCTGTGATGAAATCCACCCAGATCTTCATGCTCTCGAACTGCTCTGCCAGAATGCGTTTATCGCCGTAGGCCTGATACAGGGTCCAGGGAAGGACCGTCGCCACATCGCCCCAGAAGGCCGCGCCGCTCTGGCCGACGCCCATGATGTTCGGCACAACCTGCGGCATGCCGATCTCCGGTGTCTGCTCGCTGGCAAGATCCCGGAGCCATTTCTTCATGAACGGAAGAATGTTTTCATTGAACGCAGCCGTCGGGCCGAAAGCCGTCGCATCACCGGTCCAGCCCAGCCGCTCGCTGCGCTGCGGGCAGTCCGTCGGGACGTCCAGATAATTGTCCCGCTGACTCCACAGAATATTCTGCTGCAGGCGGTTCACCAGTTCGTTGGAGCAGGTAAAGCTGCCGCTCTGCCGCAGATCTGTGGACAGATGGCAGGCGGTAAACACCGCTTCCTGCCCTTCCTCCAGACCTTCCACCCACAGATAGCGGAAGCCGTGGAAGGTGAAATGCGGCCGCAGAATCTGTTCAGCGCCATTTAAAGTGTAAGTATCTGTCGCCTTCGCAAAGCTTAAGTTTCCCGTGTAGAAATTGCCGTTCTCGTCCAGGCTCTCCGCATGATGCAGTGTCAGGACCTGACCCGGGCGGCCGCTGATCCTTACCTCTACCCAGCCAGTCAGATTCTGTGCGAAGTCATAGACCAGCTCTCCGGCCGGCGTCACAAAGGATTTTTCTGCATCCAGCCGCGCAAGGCAGCGGACCGGCTCATTCTCCTGTCCGATGATCGTGTCATACGCATGCTCGTACCGGATTGCCGGCACCGTAGCACCTTCCTGAATCGTCGTGTCCTGTGTCTCGCCGTCGTAAATCTCCGAGAAGCGGATTGCTCCGGTCGTTACACTCCAGGACTCGTCGGTTCCAATCACTTCGGATGTGCCGTCCGCATAGTCGATGACCAGCATCGCCAGCAGCGCAGTCCGGTCACCGTAATTGTCCGGCGTGGGATTGAAGCCCAGGGCGCCGCAGTACCAGCCCTTGCCCAGCGTGATCCGCAGCTCATTCTTTCCTGCCGATACCGGAACCGGATAAGTCTGATACTGAAGCCGCTTGTGATAGTTGGTCCAGCCGGGTGCAAAATAGACCTCGCCCTTACCATCTCCCAGCAGCTCGCCATTGAGCTCGGCCTCATAGACGCCCAGTGCTGTGGCATACAGTCTGGCGCGGCGGACTTCCTTATCCACCGTAAAGGCTCTGCTGAATATCGGGTTTGCTGTCTCCTCCTTCGGGAAGGAATGCGTGATCCAGGCTGCGTGCTTCTGAAAAGCCTCACTGCCCAGAAGGCCTGTCTCAAACCTGGAAGAAGCTGTGCTGGTCT
>JAFTFP010000195.1 GCA_017449485.1 Lachnospiraceae bacterium | reverse complement strand
CCGCGGAGTCCTTGCAGTCCACGCAGAAGTAGCCGTTGCGCACGAACTGGAAGCGGTCAAAGGGCTTTGCCTCAAGCAGTGCCGGCTCACCCACTGCGCGGACGATGGTCAGCGAGTTGGGGTTGAGGTTCAGCGAGCCATCCTCATTGTAGACGCCCTTCTCCTCGTCGATGATGTTTTCATACAGGCGCACCTCCAGGCTGCAGGCGGTGGTCGCCTCGACCCAGTGGATGGTTCCTTTCACCTTGCGGCCCTCGAAGCCGGATCCGCTCTTCGTCTCCGGATCGTAAGTGCAGTGCACGACGGTCACGTTGCCGTCCGCATCCTTCTCACAGCCGGTGCAGGTGACAAAATATGCATACATGAGCCGGACTTCGTTGCCGGGGAACAGTCTGTAGTACTTCTTCGGCGGCTCCTCCATGAAGTCCTCGCGCTCGATGTACAGCTCGCCGCTAAAGGGCAGCTTTCTTTCGCCCAGTTCCGGATTCTCCAGGTTGTTGGGCGCATCGAGATATTCGATGACCGGTGTGCCGTCCTCGTTCTGCGGCCAGTTGTCAATCACCAGCTTCACCGGATCCAGCACAGCCATCATACGGCTGCAGGCAGGCTTTAAGTCCTCGCGGATGCAGTATTCCAGCGCGGCGTAGTCGCTCGAGCCCTGGCTCTTGCTGATGCCGCTGATCTCGACGAATTTCTTGATGGACCCGGGCGTGAAGCCGCGGCGGCGCAGGCCTGAGATCGAAACCAGGCGCGGATCATCCCATCCATCCACGATTCCATCCTCGACCAGGCGCTTGATGTAGCGCTTGCCGGTGACCACGTTCGTCAGGTACATTTTGGAAAATTCGATCTGCCGCGGCGGGTGCGGATATTCCGCCTCGCGGACTACCCAGTCGTACAGCGGCCGGTGATCCTCGAACTCCAGCGTGCACAGGGAATGGGTGATGCCTTCCACCGCATCCTCGATGGGATGGGCAAAATCATACATCGGGTAGATGCACCACTTGTCGCCGGTGTGCTGGTGTGTCAGATGCGCCACGCGGTAGATGATCGGATCGCGCATATTGATGTTGGGGCTGGCCATGTCGATCTTGGCCCGCAGGGTCTTCTCGCCGTCTGCGAACTCGCCGTTCTTCATGCGCTCAAACAGGTCCAGGTTTTCCTCGATGCTGCGGTTCCGGTTCGGATCCTCTTTTCCGGGCTCGGTGAGCGTGCCGCGGTATTCCCGCATCTCATCAGCCGTCAGATCAGAGACATAGGCCTTGCCCTTCTTGATCAGGCGCACAGCCACGTCATACATCTCGTCAAAATAATCCGAGGCGAAAAACAGCCGGCCCTCGTAGTCCGCACCCAGCCATTCCACATCCTGACGGATCGACTCCACGAATTCATTCTTTTCCTTGGTCGGATTCGTGTCATCGAAGCGCAGGTTGAACTTGCCGCCGTATTCCTTCGCGGTCAGATAGTTCAGCAGGATGGACTTCGCATGCCCGATATGCAGGTAGCCGTTGGGCTCGGGCGGGAAACGTGTATGGACACAGTCATACACGCCCTCAGCCAGATCCTTGTCAATAAACTGCTCGATAAAATTCTTCGTTCCGAACGCGCCCTGCGCCTCAGCAGGCGCCGCGGCGTTCTTTTCCATTTCTTCTGCCATCTTGTAAATCCTTTACTGCTTAATCTCCAGAGGAAGAATAGTTCGGAGCTTCCTTGGTGATCTGAATGTCGTGCGGGTGGCTCTCCTTTAAGGAAGCAGCCGTGATCTTGACAAACTTGCCGTTGTCCTGGAGCTCCTTGATGTTGTGGGAGCCGGTCAGGCCCATACCGGAGCGGATGCCGCCCAGCAGCTGGAAGACGGTGTCTTCCACGGTGCCCTTGTACGCAACACGTCCCTCGACGCCCTCGGGGACAAGCTTCTTCGCGTTCTCCTGGAAATAGCGGTCCTTGGAGCCGTTTTCCATTGCCGCGATGGAGCCCATGCCGCGGTAAACCTTGTACTTTCTTCCCTGATAGAGCTCGAAGTCTCCCGGGCTTTCGTCGCAGCCTGCGAAGATGGAGCCCATCATGCAGACATTGGCGCCGGCTGCCAGAGCCTTCGTCATATCGCCTGAATACTTGATGCCGCCGTCCGCGATAACCGGAATGCCATAGGCCTTGGCCACCTCATAGGCATCCATGACTGCGGAGATCTGCGGAACACCGATGCCGGTGACCACACGGGTCGTGCAGATACTGCCAGGTCCGATACCGACCTTGACGGCGTCCGCACCGGCCTCGATCAGTGCCTTAGTGCCCTCGCCCGTCGCTACGTTGCCGGCGACCACATCCAGATCCGGGAAGTGCTCCTTGATCATGCGCAGGCAGCGCAGCACGTTTTCGGAATGCCCGTGGGAACTGTCAAGCACCACGATATCCACATTTGCATTGACCAGCTCCTGCACCCGCTCGAGGCAGTTCGCGGCAATGCCGACTGCCGCGCCGCATAACAGCCGTCCCTGGCTGTCCTTGGCAGAGAGCGGATACTTGATGTTCTTCTCGATGTCCTTGATGGTGATCAGGCCGACCAGGTTGAAGTCCTTGTCCACGATCGGAAGCTTTTCCTTCTTGGATCTCGCGAGGATCTGCTTAGCCTCCTCCAGTGTCGTGCCCTCCGGCGCCGTGATCAGACCCTCGCTGGTCATCACGTCGCGGATCTTCTGGTTATAATCCTGCTGGAACTTCAGGTCACGGTTGGTGATGATGCCGACCAGCTTCCGGCCCTCTGTGATCGGAACGCCGGAAATCCGGAACTTGTGCATCAGATCCTCTGCGTCCGCCAGCGTGTGCTCAGCCGAGAGGGAGAAGGGATCTGTGATGACGCCGTTCTCCGAGCGCTTCACGCGGTCCACCATCTCCGCCTGTGCTTCAATTGTCATGTTCTTGTGAATAATACCGATGCCGCCCTGTCTGGCCATCGCAATCGCCATGCGGTCTTCGGTGACCGTGTCCATTCCCGCACTCATCATCGGAATGTTCAGAACGATCTTCTTCGTCAGGTGTGTCGTCAGCTCCACCTCGTTCGGAATCACCGTAGAATATGCCGGCACCAGGAGCACATCATCAAAAGTAATCGCCTCACCAATAATTGTTGCCATTCATTCCTCCTCTCTGCGTGAAAACCTGCAGCTGTCTCTGCATCACCCAGAAAGCCTGCAGCCTGTACTATGAAACCCTTGTAAGTCCTGACCGTTTCCGGTCAAAATCCGGCTCGCGCCGGAAGCACTGTCTTTAGTCCGTGAAAACCTTTCGCGGAGCCATCTGCTTCACTGCATCCAGCAGCTGCGTGGCTTCCTCGCCCTCCAGCTCCAGCTTCACTCTGGTATTGCCTTCCAGATACAGATAATAGCAGGGATCCGGCTGCTTCTCCTCACCCGAGCTGTAATCCACATCCTTGGCAATCTGCCTGTTCTTATAGGAATCGAGATGCCAGGAACGCACCGGCGCGAGAATCTCCATCTTTTCCAGATCATAGGTCGCGACTTCCTTGCGGCGCTCCTTGTTCATGATCTTCGCGATGCGCAGCTCCTTCTGTACATAGGAATACTCATAATCGATTCCCACATTCATATTCACGAAATAGTAGCCCACCAGACAGCCGATTCCGGGAATGAACGCAGCCATGATTCCAACCAGACCGAGAAAAAGAAAACACACCGCAAGCATAATCAGAAGAACCCTGAGAAACTTGAACAGTGTGTTTGGTTTTCTACTGACAACGACTTCAATGCAGCCAATATCCATCGGTATCTGAAACCCTCCTTACTCGTTATGAATTTTGTTTCTTAACGGATTGTATTTTGAGTAGTTTATCCTAATTCTGGTAGATTTTCAAGTTATGATTTTATGCTATCAGAAATCAGGGGATCTGACCAGATCAGATCCCCTGAATAACCGTAATTACTTCATCAGAAACTCCAGCAGGTTGACCGCAGCCTCCGGCCGCTTCGTGGATGCCGAGACAGCGCCGATCACCGCATTGGTCGTATAAAGCTCATATTCCTTAAAGAAAGCCGAGTCAGAGAGCACAATGCCGATCGGAATCGGCTCCGTCATCTCAGCAGGATCCGGGAGCACGAAATTCTCCCGCTTCTCCCCCTCGATCAGCTCCTCCTGCGGCACCTCAATGATCGGCGCCATCTGATCTTCCTTAGCCTCCCACTGACGGATCACATCATAATCAATATAGTAGAGCCGGTTCTCCTGCTCCAGCTCGGCGAGCTGTTCTTCGCTGAACACCAGCCGCAGATCCGCGCACATTTCCTGGTAGCCGAGAACCAGCGCATTGGACGCATCCATGGTCATGACATCCAGCTCCTGCGCCGCCACAAGCGCGCCGATCTTCTGCGAAGTCGCCATCTCCATCTGATCTCTGGCGCCGCCCGGCGTCAGCGCGGCCGCGAAGTCAAACGTGTAGTCAAAAAACTCCGTCGTCGCAGGCACCTCTGCCTTCTTCTTTTCAGAATAGGCATGGGCATTCTTCTCGATCAGTGCCGCTTCAAACTCTTCTGTCAGAATCTGATTGTAATCCAGTGTATATCCGCCGGCATTCAGAAAGATCGCGCTGATATAATCCGGCTTCTGGCTCATAATGCTCCGCACCGCGGAGACCACGAAAATGATCGCGAAGATCACCACAAGGGTATGGATCTTGAAATACTCCCAGTACCAGAGCAGGATCGCCTTGGCACCTTTTTTCTTCACATGTTCAAATTCGCTTCTGATCTCATCGGATAACATCTGTTTCTAAGTTCCTTACTGCGTATTTTTCTATTTGTGTTTTTACAGCGTTGTCGTCACAAAGATATCGTAGATCGCACGGATCGCCGTCTCAAAGTCGCGGTTCTCCACGCCGACGATAATATTCAGCTCTGAGGAGCCCTGGTCAATCATGCGGACATTGACATGCGCATGCGCCAGTGCGGCGAAGATCCGGCCCGCAGTACCGCGCGTGCTCTTCATGCCCCGTCCCACAATGGCGATCAGCGCCAGATCCGACTCGATTTCCACGGAATCCGGCGAAGCCAGACGGTGAATCGCGGAGACCACCTTCTGCTCCTTGTGCAGGAACTCATCCTCGTGAACCACGATGGTCATCGTGTCAATACCCGAAGGCATGTGCTCAAAGGAAATATTATTCTCTTCAAAAGCCTGCAGCACCTTGCGTCCGAATCCGATCTCAGAGTTCATCATGGCCTTGGAGATCAGCACTGCGCAGAAGCCTTTCTTGCCGGCGATACCGGTGATGACATAACCGGATTTCTGAGCCGTGCTCTCCACGATCCACGTGCCCTTGTCCTCCGGCCGGTTGGTGTTGCGGATATTGATCGGAATGCCGCTCTTGCGCACCGGGAAGATCGCGTCCTCGTGCAGCACCGCCGCGCCCATATAAGACAGCTCGCGCAGCTCCCGATAAGTGATGGTGTTGATGGCCACCGGATCCTCGATGATCCGCGGATCCGCCACCAGGAAGCCGGACACATCTGTCCAGTTCTCATACACGTCCACCTTCATGGCGCCCGCCACGATCGATCCCGTGATATCCGATCCGCCGCGGGAGAAGGTCTTGATGCGCCCTTCGACATCTCTTCCGAAAAACCCCGGAATGACAGCCCGCTCTACATTCTGCAGACGCTGCGTCATGGCCTTGTTGGTCCGGCGAAGCGAAAGCCCGCCGTCCTCGTCGAAGACGATCACATCCGCCGCGTCAATGAATTCATAGCCGATATACTCCGCCATGATCTTGCCGTTCAGATACTCGCCCCGGGAAGCCGTGAAGTCGCGCTCCGGGTTCTCGGCAAGGCTCTTTTCCAGCTCGGCAAAATCCGGCTCGAGGGTGAAGTTCTTCAGCCCCAGTCCGACGATAATGTCATCATACCGCCCGCGGATGATATTCAGAGTAGGTCTGAAATCCTCCCCTGCCACAGCCTTGTCATAGCAGCGATACAGAAGATCCGTCACCTTATCGTCACCGGAAAACCGCTTGCCCGGTGCGGAAGGAACCACATACATCCTCGCGGGATCCTCCTTGATAATCGCAGCGACCTTCTTGAACTGCGTCGCATCCGCAAGTGAACTGCCGCCGAATTTTACAACCTTTTTCATCCTTTTAACGTTCTCCGTCCTCTAAGATTTATTTCTAAGATCTGATAATGGTCCTTCGCAGACCCTTTCATAATTATGCCTTAATGGTTTCCCGCTCTTACAGCAGCCGGATCACATTCTGCACTTCGATCGACCCCAGACGCTCCGCAAAGGTGCGCTCACTGATCTCTCCGGTCACAAATGCAGTCGTGCCGGTCAATGCATCCTCTTCCTGTCCGCCCAGGTCAATCTGTTCCAGGCCGCTGCCGAAAGCTGCCTCCAGTGCCTCGGCCTGCTCAGCTGCTGCGCGGATATAGAACCGGTGACTCTCCAGATCGGAATCTGCCAGGGTCAGCTTCTCCTCATTCCAGGCGCTGCGAAGCGGCACGCCGATGTGCATGGCCAGCTCCACCACATCCGAGACCACTGCGCTGGCCGTCGGATTCTTGCCGGCGCCGCGTCCGTAGAACATCAGATCATCGACCATGGTGCCGTGTACGAAAACTGCGTTGAACACGCCGGAAACCGGATACAGCGGATGATCGTCCGGAACCAGGAACGGTGCCGTCCGGACACTCCAGCTGCCATCGCCCAGCTTTCTCGCAATGCCCAGCAGCTTCACTGCCCGGCCGATAGCCTTCGCATATGCAAAATCCGACGCGGCGATCTTCGTGATGCCCTCGCAGGGAATCTCGTCGTAGTCTGCCTTCTTGCCGGTCGCCAGGGAGGCGAGGATCGCGATCTTGCGGCCGCAGTCATAGCCTTCCACATCTGCCTCCGGATTGCGCTCAGCGTAGCCCTTCTCCTGCGCGATCTTCAGCACGTCGTCGAAAGCCGCCCCCTCCTGTTCCATCTTGGTCAGGATATAGTTCGTTGTTCCGTTCAGGATGCCGCCGATCACGGTGATCTCTTCCTGAACCAGACTGTTGCGCAGCGGGCGCAGAATCGGAATGCCGCCGCCCACACTGGCCTCGAAGAGATAGCTCATTCCATTCTGCTTCGCAGTCAGCATCAGCTCCGTGCCCAGTGCTTCAACCAGTTCCTTATTGGAGGTGCAGACGCTCTTGCCGTTCTCCAGCGCCTTGCGGCTGAAGGTGAACGCGGGCTCTTTTCCGCCCATGGTCTCACAGACGATCCTGACTTCCGGATCCTCTGTAATCACATCGATGCTGTGCACGACGCGATCCGCGTAGGGGCTGTTGGGGAAGTCCCTGATATCCAGAATATACTTGACATGAATGCCTTCCGGAACGCTCCGGCGGATCCATTCCTGATTGTTGTCGATCAGTTCAACCACGCCGCTTCCGACCGTGCCGAACCCCAGTACAGCTATCTCAATCATAGTTCCTCCTCAGTGTCGCTTGGTGCTTCACATATTATTCTTTATTATCCTTCTGCTGTGCTTCCATTCTTCCGAAAGCCAGCTCATAACCGTCAAAGCCGAACGCCATGCTGTTCTTGACCCGGGAAATCGTCGCGGTCGATGCACCGGTCTGCTCCACGATCTCCTGATAAGTCTGCTGCTTTCTTAATAAGGCAGCTACTTCCAGTCTGGTCGACAGGGAGATCAGCTCATTGACCGTGCACAGATCACTGAAGAAGTCGTAGCATTCGTCCCGGTTCTCCAGTGTCAGGATCGCATCAAATAAGTGATCAATGGTTTCGTTCTGTATCTTTCTGTTCATTCCTTTTAAAACCCCCGCTGTACTTCAATGCGCCTTTTGCCGCACTGATTTTACATTTTACAACTTTAGTCCGTGAAAGTAAAGTGTGACCACCCGATGTGCTGGCTTCGATCTCAAAATCGGCCGGAAAGCGCTGTTTTATCGGATTTTGGCGATCAGTCATTTTAAATTGATCGCTATTTCAATATTTACAATTTGCGGTGTATGTGCTATTTTTTTCTTGTTGTGATCACGTGGGAGAGCAACAGAACTGTTTTATTTTTTTCAT
>JAFTFP010000194.1 GCA_017449485.1 Lachnospiraceae bacterium | reverse complement strand
TGCTGTATCTGACACATTCGTGACGCTTCCGGTCACCTCCGCGACCAGCTGATCGCCCTCAAACAGGCTGCCGCCTGTAAGTTCAACCAGTGTGTTATCATGTGCGCCGCCATCATACGGCCACTCATCGCTCGCTGCCGTGATTGTGATCGCCGCACTGGCGTTCTTCATCGTCAGCTCACCGTCTTCTGTCGCGACAGTGTAGTTATCGGCAGAGCCGGATGTGAATGAATAGCTGTCAACTACGTTCGCTACCGGGCTCTCGCTCGGCAGCGTGATGCCGCCCGTTACGACCGCATCGATCTCATCCGATCCGATCAGGCCTGTCACATCATACTCCGGCCAGGTCTGCTCCATTCCATTATAGGTAAATTCCTTGTCCTGGGCCGTGATCGTCACTGCTGCCGGTGTGATGGTCAGCTTGCCGGCTTCGGTTGTGATCACATAGTTAGCGGTGACATCCACTTCACCATGCATAACCTTGTAACCGGCTTTCACAGGGTTGTTTCCGTCTGCCGTATCCGACACATTCGTGACGCTGCCGGAAGCCTCAGCAACGAGCTCATCACCCTCAAGAAGGCTGCCGCTTGTCACCTTTACTTCTGTGTTCTGATGTGCACCTCCGTTATACGGCCACTCATCGCTTGCCGCTGTGATCGTGATCGCCACGCTGGCATTCTTCATCGTCAGCTCGCCGTTTTCTGTCGCGACAGTGTAGTTAGCGGCTGAGCCGGATGTGAATGAATAACTTTCCACCTTATTCGTCACCGGACTCTCACTCGGCAGCGTAATGCTGCCAGTCACAACTGCTGTCACAGCATCACTTCCGACCAACCCAGTCACGTCATACTTGTCCCAGCTGTGCGCTGTTCCGTCATAAGTGAATTCCTTGTCCTGTGCCGTGATTGTCACTGCTGCAGGCTTAATCGTCAGCTTGCCGTCTACCTTCGTTACATCTGTGAATTTAGCAGTCTGGTCGACACCGGCGCTGTCCAGAATTTTAAATCCGTCATTGACGACGTTCTTGCCGGCATCCCCGACATTCGTCGCACTTCCGGACGCAGTTGCCTGAACTGTAAACCCACTCGGAAGGCCGGTTGCCGTGACCGTTGCATTGGTCAGCGGGCTGCCATCATAAACCTTTTCATCAGATGCGGCCGTCAGCGTGATTTTGGCTGTGACGGAATACACCACATGGACGGTGATGTCTTTCGTGATGGACGTCAAGGTGACCTTCACATCTCCGTCCTCGTCGACCTCGATATTATACGCATTCAGACCGGTCGTGGATGCTTTTCCGTCGACCAGCGTGATCTGTGTTCCGTCAATCGAAATGCTCTCGAAGGAGCAGCCGGGATCCGGCGTCGCGGTGATGAGCTGACCGCCCATGTACGCGACCTTGTGTGTCTCTTCCGTCGTGCCGCCGTCCAGCAGACCATTCAGAACGGATGCGTAGACGACAGGATCTCTCTCGAAGCACGCATAGAAGGTCGTTGCCTCCGTCAGACCGGCCGGCACGCAGAGCTGATTATCATACCCGATCGAAGTGTCCGGAGCCGAGGGATCCGTCACCCAGCGGATGAAGTGGTATCCGTCGTTGTTGGCGGCGAAGGATCCGTTCATGTTTTCCTTGATGATCTCGCTGGTTCTGCTGACGGTGCCCATTCCTTCACAGCCCGGGCGAACAGCGTACTGCACAACCTTGTCTGCTTCGATCCAGCGCGCGACAAACTCGACATCCTTGTGCGGGACCGTGATTTCATCCCCGCCGCGGTACAGATGGCTTCCGTATGCCCAGCCGACAAAAATCATCCCTTCCGCTTCCGGAACGTTCTCGGCAATGGTATAAGTGTTGGCGACCGCGATGCCGCCCTCGTTCTTCAGGGTCGGAAGCTTGCCCGGGTTCTCGGGCATATTAGTCGCTTCGATCGGAGACGTGTAAGTGATCTGAATCTCTTTCGGCGCGATGACACAGAGCACCAGATAGTGCTCATGTCTATTCGATCCGGCATTATAGGTCACACTTGCCGTTCCGGAGCCTGCCACGACCGCATCCGGCGTCCGGTTGTTGTAATAGTTCCTGACCGTCGCCTCGCTCAGCTGCAGGTTGGCCTGGCTCCTGGAATCCGTGTCTTTATACACGTAGTAGGTCTTGTTGTAATAATCCGAGACAGAATCATCGAGCGAAATACCGCCCAGCGTGTTGTTCGTATTATTGTCAAAACGGATGACGCCGTGGCCGTAGGGATCTTTTGCCCCCGCTCCTGTCGGATCCAGGATGATCTCCCCGGTCAGTGTATTGTAGAACGAGATCTGCAGCGTCTTATAAAAATGCCCATTGTTTGTGGTATAGCCCCAGTCCGTGACACCCGTCGAGATATTCTCGGACGCTTCCGGATCGCCGCTGATGGACGCATACTCAGGATACAGACGTCCCGTGCCGATATTATGCCAGCCGGTGCTGTCCTGATACTGATTCACATTATTGTATCTCCGGACTGCTGTGACCTTCGTCCAGTTCTGCATCGTCTGCCAGTTCGTCTGACTGGTCGTATTGCTGTTGTTGTAGAAGACTGTACCGGTGAAAGAGTACTCTGTTCCACGAAATACATGTGTCCTGTCAAACAGCTGGTTTATCGTAGCCCCGGTCTGGCTGACCGGAATCTGATAATCGATACCGCCCAGATACAGATTGGTCTGATAAGCGTTCGCGGTCGCTGTCGCGGGATCGCGGTCCAGCACGCGGATGGTTATGCTGCCCATCAGCTCGGACGCCTCATTGAACGCCGTGATGGTCGCAGTCCCTTCGCGAACAGCTGTGATAAGTCCGTTCTGATCCACCGTCGCAACGCCTTCGTGCGAAGAAGACCAGGTCAGGTTCTGATCCGCCGCGTTGGTCGGCGTAATCTGAGCCGTCGCCTGTTTCGTCGTGCCCGCCAGAATATAGGAAGAAACCTTTGTCGGATCATAGCCGCTGATCGTGACAGTAATGCTCTTGACCATAATCGGCGTGACATTAATCTCAACCAAGTCATTATAGGTATCATCTTCTGTCAGGTATCCGCGCACAACAATCGTGCCGGGGCCCTGCGCCGTGACGACACCATCCGCCGTGACCGCAGCACCTGCAGCTGTGGTTTTCTTCTCCACACCCTGAATATCGCCGTTGATATTGAAAATCTCCCAGGTCACAGCCTTACTCGGTGCATCCTCCGGCCGGATTACGGCACTGACCTGCGCCTGCCCGTTCTGCATCTCGAATTCGGCGACATCCGAAATGACCGTAAACTGCGTCAGAACAATTACGCCATATTCGGAGAAATGCTCCGCGTCAAAGGCAAAAGTATTTCCATCCGGTGCGCCGTCAACGATACTGACGCTCCCGTCATCCTCCACGTGAATCGCCTTGCAGCTGAGGTCGCTGTCCATATAGCCCATCCGCAGCGATACCTGCACCGGTACGCCCGGCTGCAGTTCTTCACCATCCTTGGTAAATGTAATGTCAACCAGTCTGGCGCTTCCGACCAGCTCCGCAACAGAATTGTTGATCCGGTCCAGATAGGCGGACGAATCCACGCCTGTCACCGTCATCCCAGTATTCTCCGGGAAGGCGCCTTCCGGCGCATCAACACGGACAAACAGGCCGTTTGCATAGCCACTGAAGTGCTGCTCGGGTTTAACCTCTTCCTCCTCTGCCTCCTCTTCTTCAGGGGCAAAATGTGCCACGTACTCAATGTCTTCCTCCGGCTTTTCCGGGGCAAAAGCCGGCTCCGCGCTGACTTCTTCTTCATTCAGCGTCCAATTGACGAAAACATACCCCTCTTCCGGGAGGGCTTCCGAACCGGTCAGTTCTGCATCCTGCTCCGCAGGATCATAAGACTCGGAAGAGACCGACACTGATCCCATCTCCGGATCTGCGGAGATATAGGAGATCGTTATGCGATGATTCTCCTTCGCGGACTCCTCTCCCTCTTCCTGATCTTTCTTGGAAGCTTCAGGATCTTCTTCCGTATCTTCAGGATCATCCTCTGCGGTTTCAAGTCCTTCCGCTGTGGTTTCCAGCTCTTCCTCTGTGGTTTCGTCCGGATTCAGTTCCTCTTCTGATTCCGCAACGATCTCCTCGGAGGCAATACTGCGGAATTGCGCACGATAAGTCGCTGTCAGATATGGAATCGCAGCCGCAGTCAGCTCCGCTTCTTCCCAGATGAATCCATTATCTCCGCTCCAGCCTGCAAATTCGTAACCATCAGAAGCTGCTGCACGTACGCTTGCGATCTCTTCCTGTGCGGCAGGCGTCTGAACAAAGCGGTTTGTTGCTTCCTGCCCATCCGGAATCAGGCTTCCGCCCTCTGCAGCTTCAAATGTGATCACAACAGCTTCAGCAGTCTCTCCGGCAATTGTCCCGTCACCTTCCGCAGGAGTCTCTGTCGCACTTGCCGCAGCCGGATCAGCCGGCACTTCTGCCGGCACTTCCTCCGATACCTCTGCGGCAACTGCCGCAGCAGTTTCTCCTGCAGCCTCGCTGACAACCTCTGACTCACTGTTTCCTGCTTCTGCCTGTACCTCTTCCTGAACCACCTCTGCAGGCGCAGGTTCTTCCTGTTGTACTTCCTGCACAACTGCCTCTTCTTCAAGAGCCAAAGCGGACACGGCTGTAAGATTCGCACTGATCGTGGAGACTGTAAGTACGGATGCCATCATAATTGCAAGCTGACGAAATCTACGGATTTTCATGTTCATTCTCCTTCTTATACAGGGAACGCTTATCTCTGAATATTACGCTTTTTTTACTATGTTTTCTTACTATTCGTGCGAAATATGTATAATGTATTTATTTTAACGCAATTTAATTTTGTTTGTAATAATTGTGCTTGTCTATGATCAACAAAATCGGTGGATAGGCGTACTCTATCTGGTACTATATTCATGCCTGGAAGAAATCCAGGCAGAAGTTAAAGAGGGCCGGCACTTTCGTGCCGACCCTCTTCTTACTACCTACCATGCAGCCCTACCCGACTGCGAAGGTGTTCTTTAATTAACTGTTACTGTTGCTTTCCTTTTCCTTCCGTGCCTTCCGGTACACCACACCCATTCCAGCTGCGGATGCCAGCATCAGCAGGATCCAGAGAAGCAGGTTGCTCTCATCGCCCGTCTGTGCTCTCGAAGCGCCCAGTACACGTCCGCCATCAGCCAGCGGGATCTCCGGATCAATCCGGTTTGCACCCATAACGGTTCCCGAAGGGATTTCCGGAACAATGATCGTCGGCTCCGGCGTAGGTGTAGGAGTCGGAGGTGTAGGTACCGACGTAATCTCGGCATAACCATCTGTAACAACGAATGTGGGATTGAAGTTTTTGTTCAGATTACTGAAGTCTTCCTTCTTCAGTCCCATATACGTTCTACCAACTTCAGTTCTGCTTGCACTTGCTACAATATTCGCTGCAGAAGCTGTGATCGGTTCACCAAAGAGCAAATCAAATAATCCAAGAAGAATGCCCTTATCAGCAGAGGATGTTAAAGTTGTGCGGTTATACTCAAAATCATTTTCTGTATATGCCGGTTTTCCATCCTGATTGCTAATTGTGAGTTTGTAGCCCGTTACATTCAGCACCGTGCCATCATAAGGTTTTGATCCGGTATTGCCAATGACCGTCACCGTAACTCCCAAAGGTGTAACTGTCAACTTGTAGCCTTCCTTCACAACATCCTCATAGTCCGGATTCGTTGCTTTAATGGCAAAGATCGTTGTGCCCGCATCTATCCTGCTCGGCGGTGTCTGCGTCCACTCTCCACCATCATACTGATACCAAATCGTGGAACCATCCTTGCTTGCCCTTGCACTCACAGTATGTGACTTTCCATCATACTCTACCGTGATGCTCTTGCCTTCTGCATCGAGCGTTTCGTCTTTGTCATCAGGCCCGGGCTCAGGAACGATATCATTACCTTTACCCTTCGTGATGGTCAGTTCGCCGGTCTTATAGGTTACTGTGTAGTTGCCCTGTTTTTCATCGCCCTTCGGTGTGATCGTGTACGGGCTGCCTTCAACCGTTTCACCTTCCGCACGGCTGATTTCATACTTGATTTCGTCTTCCTCACTGACGCGTCCTTCGATCTTCACAGTCAGCTCGGGATCATCTTCTCCGTACTTCTTCTCCTGATCATCCGCCGTAACGGTAACTGCCTTCGGGGTGACTGTCAGCGTGTAACCGTCTTTCACAACATCCTCATAATCCG
>JAFTFP010000193.1 GCA_017449485.1 Lachnospiraceae bacterium | reverse complement strand
TCGCTCCGTATCTGCCGGATCAGCTTCGCGGAGATCTGACATCCTGGAAGCCGCATGGAAGCCGCGGGGCGCTGCAGCTGAGAAAGGATCCGGATGGCAATATGATTCAGCTGCTGCCGCATCGGCATCACACGGACGGTTTTTTTGCCGCCCGTTTCCGGAGAAAGACAGATGACTGAAACGCAGAAGAAGGAAATAGATACAGTTAAAGATCTGCGGTCCATGACGATCGGGGAACTGAAAAGCGAGCTGAAGGAAGCCGGGTTTCCGGCATTCAGAGCAGACCAGCTCTACCGGTGGCTGCATGTCCAGATTGTGCGCAGCTATGATGAGATGACGAACCTGCCGCGGAATCTGATCCAGTACCTGGAGGAGCATTATATTCTCTCCGGTGCGCGGATGGCGGACCGCCAGATTTCGGCATTGGACGGGACACAGAAATTTCTGTTCGCGATGCGGGACAACTGCCTGGTTGAGAGTGTCCTGATGAAATATCACTATGGCAATACGATCTGCATATCCTCTCAGGTCGGCTGCCGGATGGGATGCAGCTTCTGCGCCTCGACGCTGGACGGCCTGGAGCGGAATCTGCTGCCGGGTGAAATGCTGGAGCAGATCTATGAGATCCGCAGGCAGACCGGAGAAAAAATCTCGCATATTGTCGTGATGGGAACAGGGGAGCCGCTGGATAATTATGATAACCTGGTCCGCTTTCTGCACCTTGTGAGTGATGAGAACGGCATGAACCTGAGCCAGCGCTCGATTACCGTTTCCACCTGCGGACTCGCAGAAAGGATTATGGATCTTGCCGGGGAGCAGCTTTCCATCACACTGGCGATTTCACTGCACGCTGTGACGGATGAAAAACGGCGGCAGATCATGCCGGTTGCGAACCGCTATTCCATTGAAGAGCTGATGAGAGCCTGCACCGGCTATTTTGACAAGACCGGCCGGCGGATTACTTTTGAATACAGCCTGATTCACGGCGTCAACGATCTGAAGGAGGATGCAGTCGGATTGACGGCTCTTGCAAAGCACGTCCATGCCCATGTAAACCTGATTCCAGTCAATCCGGTCGCGGAGAGAGGGTATGAACGTCCCACGGATGCGCATGTGCAAGCCTTCAAAATGGAACTTGAAAAAAGCGGAATAAATGTTAGTATTAGGAGAGCATTAGGACGGGATATTGACGGCGCCTGTGGGCAGTTGCGGCACAGGCAGCTTTCTTGTTGTTAAAAAGGATTTGGGGGCAAAGCAGTATGTCACGATCGGTTACGATCACGGATATCGGGAAGCGCCGCAGAATCAACCAGGATTATGTTTTCGCTTCGGATGAGCCGGTAGGGATTCTGCCGAATCTCTATGTGGTTGCGGACGGAATGGGCGGACATAAGGCGGGAGATTATGCTTCGCGCTTTACGGTGAAGAATCTGGTCAGAATCCTGGAACTCGGGAAAGAGGCTTCCCGCGGTCTGACGCCGGAACAGCTGATTGAAACGACGCTGCGCGAGGTCAATGCGCAGCTTCGGAAAATCGCCGCTTCCGATGAAAACTACTTCGGCATGGGCACAACCATCGTTGTAGCCTCTGTAGAAGGCAGTACGCTCCGGGTGTGGAATGTGGGAGACAGCAGACTGTACATTCTGTCGGATAAGCTGCATCAGATTACGAAGGACCACTCGCTTGTTGAAGAAATGGTGGAGGCAGGCAGCCTCTCGGAGAGCGGGGCCAGACGTCACCCGGACCGCAACGTGATTACCCGCGCAATCGGCGCGGAGGATTATCTGCTGATCGACTGCTTTACGCTCACACTCACGAATCAGGATATGATTCTGATGTGCACGGACGGACTGACCAATATGCTGGAAGACCCCAGCATTGAAGAAATACTCAGGGAAAACAACACGCTGGAAGAGAAGGCCCGACACCTGGTGGATGAGGCGAATCGCAGCGGTGGAAGAGACAATGTCACGGTTTTGCTCGCTGACAGTCTTGTTGATACAGAGGAACGCGTATGATTAAGATCGGTATGCTCATCGCTGACCGCTATGAAGTGCTGGAGAAAGTCGGCACAGGCGGCATGTCTGATGTATATAAGGCCAAGGATCATAAGCTCAACCGGCTGGTTGCCGTGAAGGCACTGAAGCAGGAGTTTTCGGAGAATGCGAATTTTGTCTCGAAATTCCGGGTTGAAGCACAGGCTGCGGCAGGGCTGATGCACCCCAACATTGTCAATGTATACGATGTCGGTGAGGAGCGCGGGCTCAATTACATTGTCATGGAGCTTGTGGACGGCATCACGCTGAAGAAATACATCGAGAAGAAGGCAAGACTGTCCGTAAAGGAAGCCATCAGCATCGCGATCCAGGTCGCCATGGGACTGGAGGCTGCTCATTACAATCATATTATTCACCGGGACATCAAGCCTCAGAATATCATCATTTCCAGAGACGGCAAGGTGAAGGTGACTGATTTCGGCATTGCCAAAGCAGCCACCAGCAATACCATTACCTCCAATGTCATGGGCTCTGTGCACTACACGTCGCCGGAGCAGGCAAGAGGCGGCTACAGCGACGAAAAGAGTGATATCTATTCGCTGGGTATTACGATCTTCGAGATGCTGACCGGCCGCGTCCCCTTCAACGGTGAGACGACGGTAGCCATCGCAATCAAGCATATCCAGCAGCCGATGCCCTCGCCGTGTGAATTTGTGCCGGAGGTCCCGCACAGTGTTGAGCAGATCGTGCTCAAGTGCTGTGAGAAGAGTCCGGACCGCAGATATCAGTCCATGACGGAGCTGATTGCAGATCTGAAGCAGTCACTGATTCACCCGGAGGATGATTTTGTCAAGGTCATCGATCCGGACCAGGACGGCGCGACCCGCACTGCGACAGAGCGTGAGCGCGCTGAGGTCAGAAGACGCACGGCGGATGCGGATTATTACTATCCGGAGGAGGAAGACGAGCCGGAGGAGCAGGATGATTATCCGCAGTACACAGAGGAGTTCGAGAACTATTACGAACCGGAGGAATATCCTGCTGAAGAAGAAGGAAATTATGACGAGCTGTACGGCGGCCCGGACTATGAAGAGGAAGAACCTCATTATCACAGCACGGAGGCCAGACGGTACCGCCGCGATGACTATGAGGATGATTATTACGAATCACCGGGCGGTCCGCGGATGGACAAGCTGCTGACAATCTTCGCAATTCTGGCAGCGATTGTCATCGGCCTGATCGTGATCTTTATCGCAGCCGGCCGGCTGGGTCTGATTGACGGCTTCGGCAGCAAGAAGGAAGCAGAACAGACCGAGGAAGCGGTGACGACGGTGGTCATGCCGGGTGTCGAAGGGAAGGATGCGGATTCCGTGAAGGAGACGCTGCTTTCGCTGGGACTGACACCGGAGATTACCTATGCAGAATCGGCTGATCACGCTGAGGGCGAGGTTATTTCCGCCAGCGTGGAAGAGGGAGCAGAGGTCAATGTCGGCAGCAATGTGGTTCTGACGGTCAGCGTCGGCTCCAACGGCATTGTCGTCCCGGATATTGTGGGACTCTCCATCGCAGAAGCGACCGCGACGCTGGAGAGAAAGGGCTTTGTCGTCAACAAGATCGAGGCGTCGAGCGATCTGGTGGACAAAGGCCTGATCGCGGCACAGAATCCGGCAGGAGAGACGACGGCGCCCAGCGGCTCTACTATTACCATTACCATCAGCACCGGACCGAGTGCGGAAGGCAAAGTCCAGGTGCCGGATGTGCGCGGATTAAGCGAAGAAGAGGCCATGTCCATTCTGGTGGAAAATGGTCTGCAGCTGGGAAATGTAACGGAAATCATCAATGAAGACCCGAATATGAAGGGGCTGGTCTGCGGACAGAGCGAGACGCCAGAGGCCTATGTGGATAAGGATACGAAGATCAATCTGCAGGTCAGCAAGGGAACAGGCGAAGTGACGTACCGCTATTCGGCGGATCTGTATGCGCCGACAGCAGAGGAAGATCCGGAATATGTGCCGGGCACGCCCGTCTATGTGGTGATCATCGCAGCGGACGGCAAGAAGCTTCTGGATACGAACATTAATTCCTTCCCGTATCCTGCGAACTTTACAGGGATCGCTTCCTCCACCGGCACGCTGATGATGAGCTACAACAATGTCACGCAGGATACGGTTGTGACCGATCCGAACACCGGCGAAAGCGTAGCAGTGCCGGGCAAGACGGAACAGAAGCAGATATCAAGACAGCTGAATTTCACACCGGAACAATGAGGACCGGCGCGTTATGCGGGGACGGATCGTAAAAAGTTTATCAGGATTTTATTATGTGGTTCCGGAGGAATCCGGAACCTTGCTGCGTCATAAGGAAGCGCAGGACTGGTATCAGTGCAGAGCCAAGGGGATTTTCCGGGCGCTGCATGTCCATCCGCTGGTGGGAGACGAGGTGGAATTCGATATCACGGATGAGACCTCCGTTCCGAAGGAGGGAAACGTGACAGCCGTTCTTCCCCGCTGCAATGAGCTGGTCCGGCCGACGGTGGCCAATGTGGATCAGGCGCTTCTTCTTTTTGCCGTCACACATCCTGCGCCCAGCTACAATATGCTGGACCGTTTTCTGATTTCCATGGATCTGTGCGGCCTGCCGGCTGTTCTGTGCTTCAACAAGACAGACCTGGCGACCGAGGAGGAGATTGAAGAGCTGCGCAGCATCTATGAGAAGTGCGGCTGCGGCGTTCTTTTCTGTTCTGTCCGGAATGACAGAGGAGAACAGGATCCTCTTGGAGAGCTGAAAAGAAAGCTTCAGGGAAAGACAACCGTCATTACCGGCCCGAGCGGAGCCGGAAAATCCACTCTGATCAACCGCCTGTGTCCGGAGGCCGGCATGGAAACCGGCAGCCTGTCTGAGAAGATCGGCCGCGGAAAGAACACGACGCGGCATGTGGAGCTGCTCGAGGCAGAAACCGGTGAGAACACAGGCCCCCGCACCTTTGTCGTGGATACGCCGGGCTTCACCTCGCTGGATCTTCTGGCAGTGCGGGATATGAAGCCGGAAGAGCTGAAGAATTATTATCCGGAATTCGAGGAGCCTTCCAGAAACTGCAGATTTCATGGCTGCAATCATTTCAAGGAGCCGGACTGCGCAGTCCGCGACGCGGCGGGCAGTGCGATCAGCCGGATCCGGTATCAGAACTACTGCGAAATCTTTGAGGATCTGAAAAGCAGAAAGCCGGTTTACCGGTAAAGGGCGCGGCGAAGGCCGCGCTTTATTGTTGTGAAAAAAAGTTGCCGGTGATATAGTAAATCAGTTGAAGCAACTGAAATACAAAGGAGAATACATATCCATGAAATTAGGAATCGTTGGACTTCCGAACGTAGGAAAGAGCACACTGTTCAACTCACTGACCAAGGCCGGGGCCGAGGCGGCAAACTATCCGTTCTGTACCATTGACCCGAACGTGGGAATCGTACCGGTGCCGGATATTCGGATTCAGAAGCTGGGTGAGTTATATCACACGAAGAAAGTGACGCCGGCCGTCATCGAGTTTGTGGACATTGCGGGTCTGGTCAAGGGCGCATCAAAGGGCGAGGGACTCGGAAACCAGTTCCTGGCCAATATCCGCGAGGTGGACGCGATCGTGCACGTGGTGCGCTGCTTCGAAGACGAAAATGTCATTCATGTAGACGGAAGCGTCAACCCGGTGCGGGATATTGAGACAATCAATATTGAACTGATTTTTGCAGATCTGGAGGTGCTGGAGCGCAGAATTTCCAAGGTCGCGCGGACGGCACGGATGGATAAGGAGGCGGCGAAGGAACAGGAGCTGCTGCTTCGCATCAAGGCCCACCTGGAAGCCGGCAATCCGGTGCGCACGATGGAGCGCACGGATGAAGAGGAGTCCAGGACCATTGCCGGATATACGCTTCTGACCGACAAGCCGGTGATCTATGCGGCCAATGTCGGCGAGGAGGATCTTGCAGATGACGGCGCCGGCAATCAGATGGTTGCCGCGGTGCGGGAATATGCCGCACAGACCGGCAGTGAAGTCTTTGTCATCTGTGCCAAGATCGAGGCCGAAATCTCTGAGCTGGATGAGGAAGAAAAGAGAATGTTCCTGGAGGATCTGGGCCTTTCGGAATCCGGCCTTGATAAGCTTGTGACTGCAAGCTACAGAACGCTGGGACTGATGAGCTTCCTGACTGCCGGGGAGGATGAGTGCCGCGCCTGGACGATCCGGATCGGTACCAAGGCGCCGCAGGCAGCCGGCAAGATTCACACGGATTTTGAGCGTGGATTTATCAAGGCAGAAGTCGTCAACTGGGAAGTGCTGCTTCGGGAAGGATCTCTTGCGGCAGCCCGTGAGAAGGGACTTGTCGGAATGGAAGGCAAGGAGTATGTCGTTCAGGATGGCGATGTGATTCTGTTCCGCTTCAATGTATGAGGATCTGACCATGCAGGACATGATGGATTTGATGGATATCGCATTTCCACACCTGGGTATCTATCTTAGAAATGTACCGAAAAACTTTACTGTCTTCGGCTTCACCGTCGCGCTGTACGGCGTGATTATTGCCGCATCCATGCTGCTGGGCATTGTCATGGCAGCTCATATGGGAAAGAAGACGGGCCAGAATCCGGATGATTACTGGGATATCTCTCTGTGGATCATCATCTCAGCCATTGTGGGCGCGCGGATTTACTACGTCATTTTCTTCTGGGACAGCTATAAGAATAACCTGCTGGAGATCTTTAACCTGCGCGGCGGCGGACTGGCAATTTACGGCGGCATCATTCTCTCGGTCATTACGATTTTTGTCTATTGCCGGATTAAAAAGAAAAACGCATTTCTGATGCTGGATACGACCTCCTTCGGTCTGGTACTGGGCCAGATCACGGGCCGGTGGGGCAATTTCTTCAACCGGGAGGTGTTCGGCGAATACACAGACAGCCTTCTGGCGATGCGCATACCGGCTGCGATGGTGCGGGAAAGGGATATCTCTCCACTGATCGCAGAACATATGACAGAGGGAATCAATTACATTCAGGTTCATCCCACTTTCCTGTACGAGAGCCTGTGGAACTGCGGCGTCCTGCTGCTGATGCTGCTGTTTTATAAGAAGAAGTGCTTTGACGGGGAAGTACTGCTCCTGTATCTGACTGCATATGGAATCGGCCGCGCCTGGATCGAATACATCCGTACGGACCAGCTGTATATCACCGGCACGAAGGTCCCTGTTTCCATGGTTCTGGGCATTGCGATGGCGGTCGGATCCGTTCTGCTTGATGTGGTGGTACGGACCTGGAAGAGAAAAAAACAGACGTCTGCAGCACCGGAAGAAGCGGCACAGGAGATGGAAAAAACAGAGTAAAAGTACAGCGGAATCCCATTCATGGAAGGGCAGACCGCCGGAAAGAATCGGAGAGAACTCAGCACAGAGTTCTCTCTTTTTTTGCTCATTTTTCCTTGCATTTCGCCCATTCAGGGTTTATGATAGGTGCATAAAGGGAGTAAATTCCCATAATCGCCCACTAAAGTGGTGGAAAGTGGTTAAAACTTTGTGAATAACTCTTCTGCAGAACCAAGTTATTCACATTTTGAGGAAAGACAAGGTCAGCCGATTATGTTCATGGGGGAGTACAGTCATTCGCTCGATCAGAAGGGGCGTCTGATTGTTCCGGCAAAGTTCAGAGATGCGCTCGGCGGAAAGTTCTACATCACCCGCAGCCTGGATCCCTGCCTCCTGATTTATGACCAGGAAGGCTGGGATAAGTTTTCTGAACGTCTGATGAATATGCCATACAACTCCCAGAAACAGAGAGAACTGGTCCGATTCTTCATCGGCGGAGCCGCTGAGGTGGAACCGGACAAACAGGGAAGATTCATTCTTCCGCCGCCGCTCCGCAAATACGGCACCATCGATAAGGACGTTGTCTTTGTCGGGACCGGCCAGAGAGCCGAGCTGTGGAGCGCTGAGAAGTACGGAGCCTACGAAGAAACCAAGGATTCCGTCGAGGAGTTTAACCGCTACGCAGAGGAACTGCTTGGAAACGGCGTAGAGTTCTAAAACAAAAATTGGAAAAGAGTTTATGAGATGGAATTTCGACATGAATCTGTCCTTCCGGACGAGGTAATCGGAAATCTGAATATCAAGGATGACGGGATTTATGTTGACGGAACCATCGGCGGCGGCGGACACAGCTTCCGGATCGCCGAGCAGCTTGGCAGAAACGGACGGATCATCGGAATCGATCAGGACGAGGAAGCGCTGGAAGCAGCCGGAAGGCGTCTGAAGATCTACGAAGACAAGGTTACGCTGATCCACGACAATTACGCACACACTCCCCAGATCCTGAAGGAATTAAACATTCCTCTTGCAGACGGGATCCTTCTGGATCTGGGGGTCTCCTCCTATCAGCTGGACAACCCGGAGCGCGGCTTTTCTTATCTGGTCGATGCGCCGCTGGATATGAGGATGGATCAGAGCCAGAGCCTGAAGGCGGCGGACATTGTCAACACCTGGAGCGAGAGTGAGCTGGTCCGGATTCTCCGCGATTACGGCGAAGAGAAATGTGCAGTGCCCATCGCGAGAAACATTATCCGGGAGAGAAACGAAAAACCTCTGGAGACGACGGGTGAGCTGGCAGCGATTGTCAGAGCGTCGATCCCGATGCGGATGCAGGAGAGAGGCAAGAACCCGTGCAGAAGAACCTTCCAGGCAATCCGGATTGCCTGCAACAGGGA
>JAFTFP010000192.1 GCA_017449485.1 Lachnospiraceae bacterium | reverse complement strand
AGCAGGCCTGTGAGACCGTCATTGCTGCCTGCACGGCTGCGAAGAAGTACGGCACAGTTGTCTCCTACGACCTGAACTATCGTCCTTCCATGTGGAGCGCGATCGGCGGTCTTGATAAGGCTCAGGAAGTCAACAAGGAAGTTGCGAAGTATGTCGATGTCATGATCGGCAACGAGGAAGACTTCACTGCCTGCCTCGGCTTCCAGATTGAAGGCAATGACGCCAACCTCAAGGAACTCAACATCGAGGGTTACAAGAAGATGATCGATACGGCCGCTCAGACCTATCCGAACTTCAAGGCCATTGCTACTACCCTCCGCACGGTCCGCACCGCGACTGTGAATGACTGGAAGGCAATCTGCTGGGCAGACGGCAAGATCTATCAGTCCAAGGAGTACAACGGTCTGGAGATCATGGACCGCGTAGGCGGCGGCGATTCCTTCGCTTCCGGCCTGGTTTACGGTCTGATGACCACCGGTGATCCGGAGAAGGCTGTCAACTACGGCGCGGCACACGGCGCACTGGCAATGACTACCCCTGGCGACACCTCCATGGCCAGCGTCAAGGAAGTTGAAGCGATCATGGGCGGCGCAGGCGCACGTGTAAAGAGATAATCATCTTGAACAGACTGCTTCAGGATCCCCTGCCTGGATCCTGAAGCATTAAAAGATTCATCAGTAAAGGCATTTAAAGGAGGAATCATGAATACACCTAAAATGGAAGAAGCCATTAAGAGATTTTCCGAGGTCGGAATCATTCCGGTTGTCGTTCTCAATGATGCGAAAGATGCTGAGCCCCTCGGACAGGCCCTGATGGAGGGCGGTCTGCCGGCAGCAGAGGTCACCTTCCGCACCGACGCCGCTGAGGAGTCCATCCGCATCATGTCCGAGAAATTCCCCGACATGCTGGTCGGCGCAGGCACAGTCCTGACCATCGACCAGGCTGAGCGCGCTATCGCAGCCGGCGCAAAGTTCATCGTCTCTCCGGGTTTTGACCCTGAGATCGTACAGTTCTGCCTGGACCGCGACATTCCGGTCTGCCCCGGCGTTCAGACCCCTTCCGAAGTCATTCAGGCTTACAAGTTCGGTCTGGATCACGTGAAGTTCTTCCCGGCTGAGAACTCCGGCGGACTTGCCATGATCAAGGCAGTCGGCGCTGCATTCCCGAACATGAAGTTCATGCCCACCGGCGGCATCAGCGCTTCCAACGTAACCGAGTACCTCGAGAACAGCAAGATCTTCTGCTGCGGCGGTTCCTGGATGGTCAAGGGCGACATGATCAAGGCCGGCGAGTTCGACAAGATCAAGGAGAAGGTTGCTGAGGCAGCTGCCATCGTCAAGAAGGTTCGCGGCTGATGCCCTCTCTAAAGGAGGATCAGAATCCGTTTTACCGATTCATAGACATCACTGGTACAGATTTACGATACAGGTTCATCGCTGAATCACAGTGCATTCAGCAGCACATTTAAACAGAAGGGAGATAAATTATCATGGGAATGATCGATAAGTTCCGTCTGGACGGAAAAGTAGCATGGATTACCGGCGCATCTTATGGTCTGGGTCTCGCCTATGCAGAGGCGATGGCTGAGGTCGGCGCAAAGATCGTCTTCAACGACATCAACCAGGATCTGGTTGACCGCGGCCTTGCTGAGTATGCCAAGCGCGGCATCGAAGTTTACGGCGCTGTCTGCGACGTAACCAATGAAGAGCAGGTCAATGCTTTTGTCAAGGATGTTGAGGAGAAGGTCGGCACCATCGATATCCTCGTCAACAACGCCGGCATCATAAAGAGAATCCCGATGGTCGAGATGACCAAGGCTCAGTGGGATCAGGTCATCAATGTCGACCTGACTGGTCCGTTCCTCTGCTCCAAGGCTGTTCTGCCGAGCATGATCGCCAAGGGTTCCGGCAAGATCATCAACGCCTGCTCCATGATGAGTGAGCTCGGCCGTGAGACCGTCTCCGCTTATGCAGCAGCCAAGGGCGGCCTGAAGATGCTGACCAAGAATATCTGCTCTGAGTACGGCCAGTACAACATTCAGTGCAACGCAATCGGACCCGGCTACATCGCAACACCTCAGACCGCTCCGCTTCGCGCAAGAGGCGAGGATGGCTCCATGAATCCGTTTGACCGCTTCATCCGCAGCAAGACTCCTGCACAGCGCTGGGGCAAAACTGAAGATCTTCAGGGACTGGCTGTATTTCTTGCCTCCCCTGCTTCCGACTTCATCAACGGCCAGGTCATCTACATCGACGGCGGTATCCTTGCTTACATCGGCCAGGATCCTTCCAACCTCGATGAGTCCAAGTTCCAGGCTGAGGAAGAGGACGACACCATCAAGGTCAACGACTAACGTGAAGCAATGAGAAGCGCGTCTGGACGACGGAACGTTTTCCCGTGAGCCTGCTCACAGGGGAAAACGTTTCGGAGGACAGGCATGCGGCGAATGCCGCGTGCTTCCGGGACACGAAGTGGACCGGAAGAAACGCGCTTCGTTTCGGATGAAATGTATTTCGGCGAATATCAAAGGAGAAATTCAGATGAGAATTGCCTTAATCAATGAAAACTCTCAGGCAGCAAAGAACAGCATCATCGAAGCATCCCTCCGCAAGGTCGTGGAGCCGATGGGCTTCGAAGTCGTCAACTATGGCATGTACAGCGCGGATGACGCTGCACAGCTGACTTATGTCCAGAACGGCATCCTGGCAGCAGTCCTGCTGAATTCCGGCGCGGCGGATTATGTCATCACCGGCTGCGGAACCGGTGAAGGTGCCATGTTGGCGCTCAACTCCTTCCCCGGCGTGATCTGCGGCCATGTCGCAAATGCACTTGATGCTTATACCTTCGCGCAGATCAACGATGGAAATGCCATCTCCATCCCCTTCGCGCTCGGCTTTGGCTGGGGCGGCGAGCTGAACCTGCAGTACATCTTCGAGAAGCTCTTCTGCGAGCCCTCCGGCGGCGGCTATCCGAAGGAGCGTGTCGTTCCGGAACAGCGCAACAAGAAGATCCTCGACGGCGTCCGCGCACTGGCCTTCCGCCCGCTCGCTGACATCCTGAGGGACCTGAAGGCGCAGGATCCGGATCTCGTCAAGGGCGCCCTCGCCGGCGAACACTTCGACGAGTACTTCGCCAGAGACTGCAAGGACGAGGGAATTGCAGCCCTGGTGAAGGAGCTGAAGGGGTAAGGGACCGGAATCTTTCTCTCATCTTCTTCTATATTTCTATTTAATTGCATTTATCAGTGAATCCTGCCCGCGAAAACGGGCGGGATTCTTTATTTCAGTCACTGGTCTGGGCTGGGACAAGCTCTGATTACCGGGTAAACTGTGACAAGCTTGCCAATACACGGTAATGGCCAGATCGGGAAAGTTTTCTAGTACCGGGTAAACTGTGTAAAGCTTGCTTATGCACGGTAATGGCCAGATCGGGAAAATCTTCGAGTACCGGGTAAACTGTGACAAGCTTGCCTATACACGGTAATGGCCAGATCGGGAAAATTTTCTAGTACCGGGTAAACTGTGACAAGCTTGCTTATACACGGTAATGGCCGGATCGGGAAAATCTTCGTGTACCGGGTAAACTGTGGCAAGCTTGCTTATACACGGTAATGGCCGGATCGGGAAAATCTTCGAGTACCGGGCACACAGCCTGCTTTACAGGAAATTTCGAACAAGCATCTCCTTCAGCATTCTCCGATCAAGCGGCCTCTGTGCGGTCTCAAAGGTAAGAAACAAGCGGTCTCCCTGAAAGATTCCATTCCGCCCGAATAATAAAATCCTGCTTATAGCGCTCTCTGAATAGCCTGGGTCATCCATTCGGCCAAGATGCTCGAGATACAAGACTTTTCTATCTGATATTCTGAGTATTGTAAAATCCGGATGAATCATTACCCCAAATTCAAGTTCAAGCGGGCACTCATAACGATAGGGAATGCCTAATTCTTTCAGAGTATCCGCAATAATCACTTCCGACTTTGATCGAACCCTCTCTCCCCTGGCTGTGAAATACCCTGTGGTATCCTCTTCTCGAAAAGGCTTTGCTGTAAATGATTCCGATATCCACTGCTTAACAAATTGTTTGTCATCTTGTTCGATGGGAATGACCAGCTTCTTTCTGGCATCCGGCAGCTGGTGATAAACCATGTAAATATCTGCCTGCTGCTCTTCTTTCAGAAAGGCGTCAATGGCTCTGATTCTTCTTTTCAGAACAAGCCGCATCTGCTGATTATAATCCCTTTGGGCAAGATTCCTGATGTACACAAGTTCTTTCGTAGAAATATATCTTCTCTTATGACTGGCCGGATCAATCGTATAAAACTGCAGATATTTCCCACAATGAGTAACCCACAGCCGCTCCTTCGGAACATCCTTAAGAAAAGCATTACATTGATTCAAATGGCTGATTAATAAGCTTCTTTCCGTAATCAATTCATCCGTATAGGTTTTCATATAAATGTCTCTATCCTTTATATCCTATAGAAATTAGATGATCGCTCCTGAGAAAATCGGGTAATAATTCGGAATCACAATACTTGAAAAATCAGAACTTATGATTTGAGAAAGATAACCAGACAGCCGGCGCTGTTCGCCTTCTGTATAAATGATCGTACCATACAAAAAACAGCTATGCAATATTTGACATAGCTGTTTTTTAATGTAATGTGTTATTTTATTTATATCCCGCGTTGTGTCCAGTTCAATAAAGCCTACGAGCTGCTCTTCCTGCTTGTTTCACTTTTCCCCCTCTCTCTTCCACGTCTTCCTCACATAGACCATGCAGCCCAGGCACAGGATGACCTGGAGCAGCGAGGACAGCGGTGTTGCGAGGCCGATATGGAAAAGCGAGACCGGTGTCTGCCGGCTCATGAGATAGGACACGGGCACGCGGACGCAGAAGGCGCCGATGATGCCCTGGATCATGACAAAGCGAGTCATGCCGAGGCCGTTGTAGAAGCCGACGAAGCAGAAGAAAATGGCTGTCAGAAGGCAGTCAATGGCGTAGGCCTTGAGGTAATCCGCTGCGGCCAAAATGACTTCAGAGTTCCGCGAGAAGATGCCTGCCAGCAGGTCTCCGTGGAAAAACGCGGTATAGAACATGACCAATCCTGCCAGGAGCGAGAGGCCGATGCCGATGTGCAGTGTACGGACCGCGCGGTCCTTCTTTCCGGCGCCGATGTTCTGTGCGACAAAAGCTGAAAGGGACTGCATAAATGAGGACGGAACGAGCATGACAAAGCCGCAGACTTTTTCCGCCACCCCGATACCTGCAGAGGGAATGACGCCCAGCGCATTGACAATCGCCTGAATCACCAGGAAGGAAATGCCGACCAGCAGATCAGAAAAAGCAATCGGCGCGCCCAGCATGGTCACTTTGCCGATCAGCGCCTTGTCAGGCCGGATCATGGACCGGTCAAAAGCAAAGGGCAAGCCCTTCTTCCGCACCAGAACCAGCGAAATCATCACGCTCACTGCCTGGGCGGCAACCGTCGCAATGGCAGCGCCGGCGGTCCCCATGTGGAATCCGGCCACCAGCACCAGATCCCCGATGATATTGGCCACGCAGGCAATCGCGACAGTGATGAGCGGCGTGGCAGAATCGCCGATTCCGCGGAAAATACTGCCGATCAGATTATAGGCGATGATAATCAGCGCGCCGCCTCCGCAGATTCGCAGATAGGCAGTGGTGGCGGCAAACGCCTCGGCAGGCGCCTTCATGATCGCCGCAATCTGCCCGGCGAACAGAATCATAACCAGCATCATAGCAATGCCCATTGTGCCAAACAGATAAATGCTTGCGCCTACTGTCCTGCCGCCTTTCTTCTGCTCACCTCTTCCAATCTGCTGCCCCAGCAGAATGGTGGTCCCCATGGAAAAACCGGCGATGATGTTGGTGATGGTCATCATCATCTGAGAGCCGGTCGAAACCGCGGAAATATCCGCCGGCGCGGCAAACTGCCCGACAATCAGCAGATCCACCGCGCCGTACATGGACTGCAGAAACAATGCCAGCAGGACCGGCATCGCAAACCGTACAAGAGGGCCCAGAATGGGCCCCCTCGTGAAATCATGATCCTTACTCTTCTTAATTGTACTCAAACTACTACCCTGTTCCCTGTTCTGTCTGCTGTCCCGGCATCCACTGCCAGGAACAGCCTTATTACATTTCAGACTGCTGCCCCGGCTTCCACCGCCAGAGCCAACCCTGCTTCATTCTATTTGCTTACTCATTCTGCTTCATCCCGGCGAGCCTGCGGATTCTGGCGGTCACGGGCCTGAACCAGGCAATGACGCGGCCGGTCAGAATCATCGCGACTGCTGTGCCGACGCCGATGCCCAGCGGGCTTCTGCGGAAGGCATAGCCGATGATCAGCGCGATCACGATGCAGGTCAGATCCAGCACGTTTTTGCCAAAGCCCATGTCTCTCCCCAGCTTTTGTCCCAGGACATCTGCCAGACCGTCGGCCGGATTCGGGACCACGCGCATGCTGACAGAAATGGCCGCGCCGATGCCGGTCAGGGCGATCGCGATCAGCAATGCCGCACCGCGTCCCAGGATTGACGTGGGCTCGGGCAAAATCCGGTCAAACAGGTCGATAAACAGGCTTGTAAAGAAACTGCAGGCGACCTGCAGGAGCTGCCAGAGGGGCATCCTTCCTTTCAGGAGCAAAAACTGCAGCACGATCAGCGCACAATAGTAGAGAAAGGTCATTGTGCCGATCGCAACGCCCGTGATCTGCGCCAGATTGTAGGCCACAGAGATCACCGGAGAAACACCGAGTCCTGTCTTTGTATTCAGGTCAATGCCGCACGCCAGGATAATAATTCCGATCAGATAGATCAGAAGTCTGCGGCCGCTTATCTTTTCTTTTTTCATATAATTTTCAGCTCCGCGGGATTTTCCGCAGCTGCGCATCGATATCCGCGATGGTCTCCTCCGACATGCCTGCAAAGCCAAGCAGATCCCGCATTTTGAAGCGCGCCAGCACGGAGGGACTGATGCTTACGTCGTCGTTAAAGCCCGGCGTGCCCGCGCCTGAACCGGCCGCCTGCGCCATCATCGTATCGAAGAAGGCTTTGCCCGCCTCGGTCGCGACGATCTGTGCGATCGTTGCATCTGCAGAGAGCGTATCGCCGTGCTCTAAGAGGGCGTAGCGCCCCACCTGCGGCGGTGTCATCCCCTGATCGCCGAAATCGCCGAAGAGCTCCTTCAGCCAGCCGATGCTGTCATCCACCCAGTTGTGAACCCGCTCGGAGAGCTGCCAGCCGCTCTGGCGGACTGTGTTGTCGCCCAGCGAGAAGCCGTGCGGCGCATAGGAGTAAATGTGGCTCTCGAAGGAAATATCGTATTTGTCCAGCGCGGCGCAGAAAGCAATCGTATTGCCGACCGGCACCAAGGTATCCGTGCGGGACGCCGCCAGAAAGCACGGGCAGGTGTTCTCATCCACCGCCTCGACGGCAGACGGCGCCGACTCGTTCCACTCCTTGGAAGAAGCCTCATTCAGCACTGCGTAAACCAGAACCGCCGCATTGGGGCGGTTGACCGACATGGTGGCCGCAGACGCTGCGAGATGCCCGCCGGCTGAGAAGCCGACCACAGCGATTTTGTCCGGAATGATATGCCACTCCTCTGCCTTGCTGCGGATCAGTGCCATCGCCTCGTCATAATCATTCAGCGGCGTCGGCCAGATTTTGTTCTGCTGAACGGAATAGCGAAGGACGAACGCCTGATAGCCTGCGCGCAGATACGCCAGCGCCACCGGCTCCGCCTCGCGGTCCGAACAGTAATCGTAGCCGCCGCCCGGGATGACCAGGATGGCCGGCCGCGCCGGAATATGCGCGAACTCGGCACCCGCGCCCACTGGCTGCAGATACGTTGTCAGTGTCACATTGCGCTCTTCATTCAGAATAATCTTCTCGGTAATCATCTTTTCCCCTTTCAGAACGTCCCCGATTCTGTCTGTTTTCAGCCCTGCCGCAGAGCCTCCCCACTTTGACAGGCAGCGCAGCCTCAGCCTGCTGCCAGCTGCTCACATCGGCGGCTTAAATCAGTCATATTATTATATCAGATTTTGCCAAAATGTGCTGAATCTGCCAGCATTTCACACCCCTCTGCGGCGTCTGTGCCGCACTGCTTCTGATGCTGTGTGCCGTCGTCCCGGACAGTCCTCGGCGCATCCTCTCAGATTCCGAAAAATCGAAAAAGAGAGTGAACAAAATCGAAAAAAAATCAGTTGAAGAAAGCCTGGGTCTGTTGCATATTTTAATTGTGGGCATTCTCGAAACGCGGCTGTCTGCGCCGGTTCTGAGCCAGGGAATGTGCCGCTGCATCAGCTGATAAATGATGCACGATCAAGCAGTTTATTATGCAGAATATGACATAAAAGGAGGAAGCGAAAGATGAAAATGCAGCCTATGCAGAAGGGCGCGTTCATGCGCGGTCTGGATCAGATGATTATCAAGGAAATCCCCACTCCTTCCGCTCACGAGGGAAAGGTGGTTGTGTCGCTGGAGTATGTCGGCATCTGCGGCAGTGACATGCACTATTTCCACAGCGGTCGTGTCGGCGACTATCTTGTAGATCTGGACAGTGACTACATGCTCGGCCACGAGTGTGCCGGCACGGTTGTCGAGGTCGGCGAGGGCGTCACTTCTCTGAAGGTCGGCGACAAGGTTGCCATCGAGCCAGGCTACACCTGCGGAAAATGCGAGTTCTGCAAGACCGGCCGCTACAATCTGTGCCCGGATGTCATCTTCCTGGCTACGCCGCCGGTACAGGGCTGCAACATGGAATATATCGAGTATCCCGCAGACTGGTGCTTCAAGCTTCCTGACAATATGACCACCAAGGAAGGCGCGCTGATCGAGCCGCTCTCCGTCGGTTTCCACGCCGCCAACCAGGCTGATGTCCAGGTCGGCGACACCGTCGTCATTCTGGGCAGCGGCTGCATCGGTCTCGTCACCCTTCTCTCCTGCAAGGCCCACGGCGCGGGCAAGATCATCGTCGCGGATCTGGTGGATGCCCGTCTGAAGAAGGCCCTGGAGCTGGGTGCGGATTATGTCATCAACAGCAAAGAAGTGGACGCCATCGAAGAAATCAAGCGTCTGACCGATGGTCAGGGCGCGGAGAAGGTCTTTGAGACCGCCGGCTCGCCGGTCACGATCACGCAGACAGCTTTTGCCGTCAAGCGCGGCGGCACCATCTGCCTGGTCGGCCTCTCCGCTCAGAGCGAGATCACCTACAACTTCTCCCAGATCATGGATAAAGAGGCGAAGATCGTCTCCGTCTTCCGTTACCGCAACATCTATCCGAAGGCCATCGCTGCGGTCGCCAAGGGCGCCATCAATGTCGCGCAGATTGTCACCCACGAGTTCGATCTGGATCACATCCAGGAGGCCTACAACGAGGCGGTGAATAACAAAACGGATCTGGTGAAGGCGGTCATTAAGATCAAATAATCTTCGGGCAAAATCTGAAGAGCCGATCGGAAGTCTCTATTCCAGCTATTTCAACTATTCCAGCATATGAAAAACCTGCAGAACCGCAAGAAAAGGGAACTGCAGGTTTTTTATTTTAGTTATGAATCTTACCTTCTTGTATTTGCATGCAGCGCTTACAGCAGATCCTTTTCCTGTGCTTGCAGCAGATCCTGCATGTCCTTCTTGCGCTTACAGCAGATCCTGCATGCGGACGTCGTCCATGTCGTCAAAATCCTGATTCTCGCCGACCATGCCCCAGATGAAGGTGTAGTTGCGGGAACCGCTGCCGGAGTGGATCGACCAGGACGGGGAAATGACGGCCTGCTCGTTGCGCATCACGATGTGGCGGGTCTCCTGCGGCTCGCCCATGTAGTGCATGACGAAGGCATCCTCCGGAAGGTCAAAATACAGATAGACTTCCATGCGGCGGTCATGGGTGTGGCACGGCATGGTGTTCCAGACACTGCCGGGCTCCAGGTGGGTCATGCCCATCTCCAGCTGGCAGCTCTCGACCTGGCCGGGAAGGATGTACTTGTTGATGGTGCGGTGGTTGGAATCCTCCAGGCAGCCGAGCTCCTTCTTGTTCTCAGGCAGGATCTCAACGTCATAGGAGAACTCTGCTTTCTTATCCTTCAGAATCCGCTTGGTGGGATAGGTCATGTGCGCCGGGCCGCTGCACATATAGAATTTGGCCGGGTTGGAGGCGTCTGCGCTGGCAAAGGAAATGTCCTTGGTGCCTCTTCCGATGTACATGCCGTCGCGCGCGCCGACCTCATAGGTCACACCGTCTGCAATGATGATTCCGTCGCCACCGATGTTGATGATGCCCAGCTCTCTTCTCTCCAGGAAATACTGTGCGCGCAGCTCATCGCCCGCCTCCAGTTTCAGAGCTTTGGAAACCGGCATCGCGCCGCCGAAAATGATACGGTCGATGTGGCTGTACACCAGCTTGATCTCGTCTTCAAAGAAGACCTTCTCTACCAGAAACTCCTCGCGCAGGCGCTCAGTGGTATAGTGCTTTACATCCTTCGGAGATGCTGCTGTTCTCAGTTCCATGTTGTCTTTCCTCCCTCATATTTTCTTGATTATTGAAATCTGTTTAATACTGTACGATTCTGATATCGTATACTGGCTCACTTAATCTGAATGCTTATGCATCATATTCCAGGTTCTCGATCAGCGCGCTCTCCACGCCGATGAGCTCAGGCTCCGTGT
>JAFTFP010000019.1 GCA_017449485.1 Lachnospiraceae bacterium | reverse complement strand
CGGATCGCTGCAGAGGATGAGGCAGTCAACACCCTGGCTGTTTCTGTGAACACCGAAGACAATGATACGGTTTATCCGCAGAAAGCGGACTTTACCTTTTACGGCGGCCTGTACCGGGACGTGAAGCTGATTGTGGTTCCGGAGGCGCATTTTGAACTGGACTGGTGCGGCACGCCCGGCATCAGTGTAACACCGCAGATTCTCTGGAAGGATGCAGCCGGCAGCAGCATTGAGGCACCGGCAGCGAAGGGTGAGCGCTTCGCGGATGCGAAGATCACCGTGGAGACCTGGAGCTGCAGCGGCGCGGAGGTTTCAATCCGTCTGCTGGATGCAGATGGACAGGAACTGTCCGGAACCGCGGGCATGTGTACCGTGAAGGCAGCTGAGGATGGACATGCATGTGCAGTGTTCACGGTTCCGGATGTACATTTGTGGGACGGTCTGGCGGATCCGTACCTGTATACGGCGCAGGCTGTGCTCGAGAGCGGAGACTGTGTCAGCACGCGGTTCGGCTGCAGAACCTTTGCGACCGATCCGGATCTGGGCTTTCTGCTGAACGGACGGGTTTATCCGCTGCGCGGCGTCTCGAGACACCAGGATCTGAAGGGAAAGGGAAACGCGCTGTCCGTCGAAGATCACCGGCGCGATATGGAGATCATCCGCGAAATCGGCGCGAACACGCTGCGGCTGGCTCACTATCAGCACGCGCAGGAATTCTATGATCTGTGCGATGAGAACGGCATCGTGGTCTGGGCCGAGATTCCGTATATCACCAAGCATATGACAAACGGCCGGGAGAACACGCTCTCCCAGATGAAGGAACTGATTATTCAGAACTACAACCACGCCTGCATCGCGGTCTGGGGCCTTTCCAACGAGATTACGGCGGCGAGCGTTGTCAATGAGGAACTGCTGGAAAATCACCGGGAGCTGAATGATCTGTGCCACCGTCTGGATCCCACCAGACAGACAACCATGGCCCACGCGTTCATGCTGGAGATCGAGTCGCCGATTCTGGAGATTCCGGATGTCAACAGCTACAACCTGTACTTTGGCTGGTATCTGGGCGAGCTGGAGCAGAACGACGAGTTCTTTGATGAGTATCATGAGACCTATCCGGACCGGGTCATCGGCTTCTCCGAGTACGGCGCGGACGCGAATCCGCAGTACCAGTCGGCACACCCGGAGCGCAGCGATTACACGGAAAGCTATCAGGCAGTCTATCACGAGCATATGCTGAAGATGATCGCGGAGCGTCCGTATCTGTGGGCAACGCATGTCTGGAACCTGTTTGATTTTGCCGCGGACGGCCGCGATGAGGGCGGTAAGAACGGCGAGAATCAGAAGGGCCTGGTAACTTTTGACCGGTCCCTGAAGAAAGATGCTTTCTACCTGTACAAGGCAGCGTGGAACAAGAACGAGCCCTTCGTTCATCTGTGCGGCAGCCGGTATGTGAACCGCGCAGAGGCACAGACACAGATCAAGGCTTATTCCAACTGCCCGGTCGTTACGCTGTATGTGGACGGACAGGAAGCCGGCTGTGTGGATAATACGGGAGCTGCGCCGGGAACGGAGAACATCTTCCTGTTTACGGTCAGCATCAGCGGGGAGCATGAGATTACAGCCTGTGCAGGTGAGGGCATCACGGACACGATCCGGATCTGCAAGGTTGATCAGGACGATCCGGCCTATATTTTCGGCGAGAAGAAAACGGTCGTGAACTGGTTTGATCAGGGCGATCTGGATCCGGAAGCTTTCTCCGTGCAGGATACACTCGGCGCGCTGCGCGCCCATCCGCAGGCCGGCGCAGTCGTAAATGCCATGATGGCCAAGGCAAGCGCGGCCCGCGGCGACGTGGCGGAATCCGTCAAGGACAACCCGGCGCTGCAGAAGATGATGGCGAAGATGACGCTGATCAGCCTTCTGAAGCAGGCCGGTGCAGATGAGGAAACCGTGAAGAACCTGAACCGCGTACTGCAGGCGATTCGTAAAGACAGCTGAGCCGGATTTTGCTAAAATAACAGAAGGCGGATGAGCATGACAGCTCTGTGCAGCAAAACGAATTCAAAGGGGGAAACAGCATAATGAGTCTGCCGAAAGGGTTTATGCTTGGGAGCGCGACAGCCGCGCACCAGGTCGAAGGAAACAATATTCACAGCGACGACTGGGCGATGGAGCATATGAAGTACACGACATTCGCAGAACCGTCCGGAGATGCATGTGATCATTACAACCGCTACGAGGACGACATCCGCATGCTGGCGCAGGCGGGGCTGAACGCCTACCGTTTCTCGATTGAGTGGGCGAGAATCGAGCCGGAGAAGGGTCAGTTTGACGAGAAGGAAATCGAGCATTACCGCAGTGTGATCCGCTGCTGCAAGGAGAACGGCGTGACGCCGATTGTCACGATGATGCATTTCACCAGCCCGGTCTGGCTGATCCGCGAGGGCGGCTGGGAAGCGGAGAGCACGATCGAGTATTTCCGCAGATACTGCGTCTATGTCGCGGAGAAGCTGGGCGATGAGATGGAGTATGTCGTCACCATCAATGAGGCTAACATGGGCCTGCAGGTCGGCGAATTGATCAAGCGCTTCATGAAGCAGATGATGGCGGCAAAGGCGGCTGCTCAGCAGAACGGCAATACGCAGGAGAGCAATGTGCAGGTCGGCCTGAACCTGGACGCCATGATGGAGCGGCAGAAACTGGCAGCGGCAGAAAACATGGAGATTTTCGGAACGCCGACCCCGAAGGGGTTCACCACCGGCCTTTCCGAGGAGGGCGACCGGCTGGTGATGCGCGCTCACGAGGCGGCGCGGGATGCGATGAAGGAGAAGTGCCCGCACTTGAAGATCGGTGTTTCCTTAAGTGTACATGACATTCAGGCTGTTCCGGGCGGAGAGGAGAACGCGGCGCATGCCTGGGATGAGGAATTCAGCCACTATGTGCCTTATATCCGGAACGACGATTTCTTCGGTCTGCAGAATTATACGCGGGCCCGCTATGACGCGGAGGGCGTGATGGCCGCGCCGGAGGGTGCCGAGCTCACGCAGATGGATTATGAGTACTATCCGGAGGCGCTGGAGCACGTGATCCGCCGGGTACACGCCGAGCTTCCGATCGACATCATTGTCACGGAGAACGGCATCGGAACGCCGGACGATGAGCGCAGATGCGCGTTCATCCGGACCGCGCTGGACGGCGTGCAGAACTGCCTTGCGGACGGCATTCCGGTGAGGGGCTACATGCACTGGAGTCTCATGGACAACTTCGAGTGGCAGAAGGGCTTCTCGATGACCTTCGGCCTTGTCGCAGTGGACCGCAGCACACAGAAGCGCACACCGAAGCCTTCCCTTGCGCTGCTGGGAAGCTACGCACCGTAAGCTATGCTGAACATGGGACGAGGGGACAGAGCCTCGTTCCATTTTCTGAATTTTCAGAAAACGGGACGGGGCTCTGTCCCCTCGTCTCATCCTCGTCTCACAGAAAGGGGTACAGCAATGAGTCAGGCGTTGGAACGGGTATTACAGGGACAGGAAGACAATCACATTCTTCCGTTCTTCTGGCAGCATGGGGAGGACACAGAGACACTCAGAAAATACATGCATGTCATTCACGATGCGAATATCGGCGCAGTGTGCGTGGAGTCGAGACCGCATCCGGATTTCTGCGGGCCAAAGTGGTGGGAGGATATGGATGCCATCATCGGCGAGGCGAAAGAACTGGGCATGAAGGTATGGATTCTGGACGACGCGCATTTTCCGACGGGCTATGCGAACGGCGCGGCAGCGGATGCAGATCCGTCGCTGTGCAGACAGAGTCTGACGGTGCAGTATGTGCCGGTTGAAAATGGAAGTGCGCAGATCGCACTCGCAGATTATCAGCAGGCCGGGCCCTGGGCGCCGTCTTTTATTGAGGGACATATCATCGATCCGTCCAAGTTCCGGGTCTTTGAGGATGATCAGCTGGTCAGTGTCACGGCGATGAAGGAAGGCGGAAACATCGCGCAGCTGATCGATCTGACAGACACAGCTGAAAACGGCGTCATCCATTTCACGGCACCGGATGAAGGAAGCTGGAAGATTGCGGTCACACATCTGACCCGCAACCGCGGACCGCACCGGAACTATATCAACATGATGGACAAGGCCTCCTGCCGGCTGCTGATCAACGCCGTGTACGAGCCGCATTTTGCCCATTATGGAGAAGAATTCGGCAAGACCATCGAGGGCTTCTTCTCCGATGAGCCGGAGATCGGCAACGGTCACCTCTACGAATATGACAAGAAGATCGGCCAGTTTGACGACGAGGCCTGGTCTGATGCCGTCGGCGCGCGCCTTCAGGCAAAATGGGGCGCGGATTACAGGCGCTTCCTGCCGCTGATCTGGGAGCAGGATTTTGATCCGGATCTGCAGGCGATGGTGCGCTGCGACTACATGGACGCGGTTACACTGGAAGTGAAGGAGTGCTTCTCCTTCCAGGTCGGCGACTGGTGCCGCGCCCACGGCGTGAAGTACATCGGGCATCTGATTGAGGACAATCACCAGCACAGCCGTACCGGCTCCAGCCTCGGACATTATTTCCGCGGCCTGGCCGGACAGGACTGGGCCGGCGTGGACGATATCGGCGGACAGGTCATGCCGCAGGGCGAGCACATCGGCCCCGGTGATTTCATGAATCCGACCAGAGACGGCGAGTTCTGGCATTATACGCTGGGCAAGCTGGCCGGCTCCATGGCGGCCATCGATCCCTTAAAGCACGGCGATGCGATGTGCGAGATCTTCGGCAACTACGGCTGGTCAGAAGGCGTGCGCCTGGAGAAATATCTGGCGGATCATCTGATGGTCCGCGGCATCAACAACTATGTCCCGCACGCGTTCACCGCGAAGGCCTATCCGGATCCGGACTGCCCGCCGCATTTCTATGCCCACGGACACAATCCGCAGTACCGCCACTTCGGCGCACTGATGAAATATATGAACCGGGTCTGCACGCTGATCAGCGGCGGCAGGGCGGTGATTCCGGCCGCGATTCTCTACAACGCGGAGGCGGACTGGGCCGGTGAGTTCATGTATCTGCAGAAGCCTGCGATCCAGCTGTATGACCATCAGATCGATTATCATTTCATTCCTGCGGATGTGTTTATGGACGCAGAGCGGGAGGCGGCTGCGGATCCGGCCAGAGTGGGGCTTGGAAGCTATGATGCAGCCTGCGGCAAAGTGCTGCGCGTCGGCGGACAGACCTATCAGACGCTGATCGTGCCGTATATGCAGTATATTCCCCAGGCGGCTGCGGCTGCAGCCATCGAGCTGGCAAAAGCTGGCTGCCCGGTCTTCTTCATAAAGGCGCTGCCGGAGGCCACCATCGAGGGCGGTCATGCGGATCCGGTGCTGACGGCACTCTCAGAGGCCGTAAAGGTGGTTCCTGTCGAGGAACTGGCCGGCGCCCTGGCAGAGGCGGGAATCTGTGACGCATGCATCGAGCCCGCAGACAACCGGATCCGGATCTATCACTATCAGAACGGCCGGGATTTCTATATGATCGTCAACGAAGGGACACAGACTTATCACGGAGCCATCCGGATCGGCGGCGATCACGGGGCAGCCTGGTACGACGCCTGGAGCAACACGGCGGCAGCCGGGGATCAGTTCGGTGAAGTCACAGGCGATGAGAACGGAACGGCCTTCCCGCTGATGCTCGAGCCCAGCAAGAGCCTGTTCCTGATTGTGGATGCCGCAGCGGAAGAGCTGGCGGACATCGAGGAAGACGAGGCTGCAGATGCGCTGGTACCCGCTGCTTTTGCAGCGCCGCAGGCGGATGCGGCGGATTTCTCGGAGGGCTGGATGCGGAGCATCTGCAAGCCGCTGGACTATCCGGATTTTGCCGGTGCCAAGCTGGTGAACCTGCCGGATGCACTCGGTGAGGAGGAACCGAAATTCTCCGGACTGGTACGGTATGAGAAGCAGCTGACGCTCGATACGGTTCCGGCGAGTGTGGTCCTGTCCATCAGCGATGCCTACGAGGGCGTGGAAGTATTTGTGAATGGAGAAAGCCTGGGCATTCAGGTGGTGCCGGGCTACCGGTATGAGCTGGCGCCGTATCTGAAGGAGGGCGCAAATGAAATCCGGATTGAGGTTGCGACCACGCTGGAGCGGGAGGCATGGGATTTCCCGAGCCGGTTCGCAATGCCGGGTATGGAGAAGCCGCCGGTGACGACACCGTCCGGCATTAACGGAAAAGTCTGCCTGCAGTTCAAGACAATGGAGGTGAGCGAATGAGTACAAAGTATTTCTGCAACCCGCTGAACGTCGATTACCGCTATCAGTTCAATAAAGACCCCAGACGGGGCGGACTGATTGAGATCGGCCGTGAGGCGGCGGATCCGTCCATGATCCGCTTCAACGGAAAGTATTATATTTTCCCGTCCATGAACCTCTCTGCCTGGGTCTCGGAGGATATGGCCAGCTGGCGCAGTGTTCCGCTGCCGGCGGAGCTGCCGCTCTATGATTATGCGCCGGATGTGCGGGTCCGGGGAGAGTATGTCTATTTCTGTGCGTCCAGGCGGGGCGAGATCTGCGACCGGTGGTGCACGAAGGACATTGAGAACGGTCCTTATGAGAAGATTGAAGGCAATTTCCCGTTCTGGGATCCGAACCTGTTCTTCGATGACGACGGACGCGTGTATTTCTACTATGGCTGCACGAATACAGATCCGATCTGGGGCGTGGAGCTGGATCCGGAGACGCTGCTGCCTATCACGGAGCCCAAGGGACTGCTGGCAGGCGATCCGGCGGTGAAAGGCTATGAGCGCGGCGGCGAGGATCACACCCGGCCGATTCTGAGCGGCGAGGCGCTGGAGCGGGCTGTTGAGGGCTTCCTTACGCGCATGGGCAAGAAGAAAGATGAAGTACCGGCCGAAATCCTTCCGATGCTGCGGGGCATGATGACCGGCATGCCGTATATCGAAGGCGCATGGATGGATAAGCATGACGGGAAATACTATCTGCAGTATGCTTTCCCGGGCACGGAGTTCAATATCTATGGCGATGGTGTCTATGTAAGCGACTCGCCGCTGGGTGAGTTCGTGCTGGCTGAGAACAATCCGTACTCCTACAAGCCGGGCGGATTTATTCCGGGCGCGGGCCACGGCTCCACCATGGAAGATCTGCAGGGACGGCTGTGGCACACAGCGAGTGCCCGCATCAGCAAAAACTTCAGCTTCGAGCGGCGCGTCGGCATCTGGCCGGCAGGCTTTGATGCGGATGGTGAGCTGTTCTGCAACCAGCGCTACGGCGACTGGCCGATCGCGGTCCGTGACGGAGCAGACGGCGCAGCTGCGGATCCGTGGGAAAAGCCCGAGTGGATGCTGCTTTCCGGTGGCAAGCCTGCCTGCGCCTCCTCCTGTATGGAAGGGTACAGCGCCGATGCCATCTCGCAGGAAAATGTGCAGACCTGGTGGCGGCCGGCAAGTGCGGACAAGAGCGAGTGGGTGATGCTGGATCTCGGCAAGACGTATGATGTGCGCGCGATTCAGATCAATTTCGCTGACGACCATATCGACATTCCGATTCCAGGAGAAATCCGCGGAACCATTCAGGCCCGCTACATTGACGAGGAACAGCATCCGACCAGATGGAAGCTGCTGGGCAAGGTCAGCGGCAATCCTGCGGAGGAAGACGGCTGGTTTGTGATCGAAGACAAGTCGGAAGCAGAGACGGATCTGCCGCACGATTTCCTGGTGCGCGAAGACGGCCTGCAGGTGCGGTACTTAAAGCTGACGCAGATGCAGGTTCCCTATGACCAGATTCCCTGCATCAGCGGCCTGCGCGTCTTCGGCAAGGCGGAGGGCGAGCTGCCCGCAGTGCCTGAGTTCACCGCTGTGCGCACCGGAGACCTGGACATGGAAGTGGAAGTGACCAGCGCGCGCGGCGACGTCGTCGGCTACAACATCCTGTTCGGCAGCGCGCCGGACAAGCTCTACCACAGCTACATGATCTTCGGCGAGAAGCAGCGCATTGGCGCTCTCGTGAAAGGCCGCGGCTACTTCGTCCGTGTGGACGCCTTCAACGAGTGCGGCATCACCGAAGGCACGTGCGTGGAACTGAAATAAGCAGATGTTCTGGCTTATAAATGAAAGGTCCGGGATTCCCCGGACCTTTATTTGAAATTTAGTTAATAATTTAGTAAATTTTACTAAATTATCTGAAGCTATTTAGCTGCACCTCCGATATACTGGTTACTGTAGGAAAGGCGGGAGAGTGATCAGGCAGTGACGAAAAAGCCCGGTACCGCCAATACAATGATTTGTAAGTGGTTGGTTTTAAGAGATTCAGGAGGGAATTTATGAAAGCAAGGATCAAGCTTGGTTTTGCACCTACCAGACGCAGTATCTTCAGCGCACCGGATGCAGTCAAATATGCGAATCTGACGAGAGAGCGGCTGAATGAGCTGGGTATTGAATATGTCGATATCACCGATATTAACGAAGAAGGTCTTTTATATGACGACGCGGACCGGATCCGCATCGCAGAGAAATTCAAGGCAGAGAAGGTAGACGGTCTGTTCCTGCCGCACGCGAATTTCGGAACCGAGTATGAGTGCGCAAGACTGGCGAAGGAACTGAACGTGCCGGTCCTGCTGTGGGGCCCCAGAGACGAGCGCCCGGAGCCGAACGGCATGCGGCTTCGCGATTCCCAGTGCGGTCTGTTCGCAACCGGCAAGGTGCTGCGCCGCTTCGGCGTTCCCTTCACCTACATGACCAACTGCCGTCTGACGGATCCGGAATTCGAGCGCGGTCTGCGCGATTTCCTGGCGGTCTGCAATGTCGTCAGAGTCTTCCGCTCCACCAGAGTTCTGCAGATCGGTCCCAGACCTTTTGACTTCTGGAGCACCATGTGCAACGAGGGCGAGCTGCTGGAGAAGTTCAACATCCAGCTTTCCCCGATTCCGCTGCCGGAGCTGACTGAGGAAATCCGCAAGTGGAAGGAAGAGAAGACCGAGGTCGAGAAGGTCGTCGCCTATTGCCAGGAAAACATGAACTGTGATATTTCCGCAGAGCTGCTGGTCAATGTGGCTGCCCTCAAGGTTGCCATGAAGGCTCTCGCGGCAAAATATGGCTGCAACGCGATTGCCATCCAGTGCTGGAACGCACTGCAGGGTGAAATCGGCATCATGCCCTGCGCGGCCAATGCGCTGCTGAACGAGGAAGGCATTCCGGTCATCTGTGAGACGGATATTCACGGTGCGATCTCCCAGCTGATCACGGAGGCGGCTGCCATGAATGAGCGCCGCAGCATGTTCTCTGACTGGACGGTCCGCCATCCTGACAACGAGAACGGCGAGCTGCTGCAGCACTGCGGTCCGTGGCCGATCTCTGTCGCGAAGGAAAAGCCCACGATCTGTGTTCCGGTTGCTTTCAAGCACAACGGTGCGGTTTCCGCAGAGGCCAAGCACGGCCCGATGTCCCTGGTCCGTTTCGACGGCGACAACGGCGAGTACTCCATCCTGCTGGGCCATGCGAAGGGCATTGAAGGCCCGTTCACAAAGGGCACTTATGTATGGGTAGAGGTTGCCAACTTAAAGCGCCTGGAGGCCAAGGTTGTCGAGGGTCCGTACATTCACCACTGCGTCGCCATTCACGGAGATGTCGTGCCGGTCATTTACGAAGCCTGCAAATACATCGGCGTCAAGCCGGATCTCTATGATCCGATCGAGGAGAAGGTGCAGGCTTATCTGCACGGTGAGGACGTCGTCTTTGACGAAGTTTAAGTGTAAGGGACAAGAGCCATCCGGTTTCCCGCACAGACGTGCCGGGAGACTGGCATTCAATGAAGAAAAGGGAGAACAAAATGAGCAATCTGAAAGCTATGTCTTTCGCATTCCGGAAGGATACCGTGGATATGATCATGGCCGGCAAGGGCGGCCACATCGGCGGCGATATGTCGGTGATGGATGTTCTGATTGAGCTGTATTTTGACCAGATGAACATCAGCCCGGAGAACGCAGACGATCCGGACCGCGACCGCTTCGTCATGAGCAAGGGACATTCTGTAGAGGCACTCTATACAGTGCTGGCACACAAGGGCTTCTTCCCGATGGAAGAGGTGATTGAGAAGTTCAGCAAGTTCGGTTCTCAGTTCATCGGCCATCCGAACAACAAGCTTCCCGGCATCGAGATGAATTCCGGTTCGCTGGGACACGGACTGCCGGTGGCAGTCGGCATGGCGCTGGCGGGCCGCATGAGCAAGAGACCTTACCGTGTCTACACCGTCATGGGCGACGGCGAGCTGGCGGAAGGCTCCGTCTGGGAAGGCTTCATGTCCGGCGGACATTACGGACTGGACAATCTCTGCGCCATCATCGACCTGAACGGCCTGCAGATTTCCGGCACCACGGATGTGGTCATGAACCATCGCGAGATCGCGAAGCAGGTGGCAGACTTCGGCTGGCATGTCATTGAAGTAGACGGCCATGATTTTGATGCACTGCACGCAGCCTTTGAAGAGGCTAAGCAGACCAAGGGCGTGCCGACTGCTGTCATCGCACACACGATCAAGGGATACGGTGCGAAGATCATGGAGAACAAGGCAGGCTGGCATCACCATCTGCCGGATGCGCAGGAGTACGAAGAGATTATGAAGGAGCTCGAGGAGCGCCGGATCAAGGCAGAGGAGGAGCAGGCATGAAGAACAATATCCCGAACAGAAAAGCAATCTGTGATGTGCTGATGGCACATGCGAAGGACGATCAGGACATCGTCGTCCTCTGCTCGGATTCGAGAGGATCTGCATCGCTTGCGCCGTTTTTTGCTGAATTCCCGGAGCAGTCCGTGGAAGTCGGCATCGCGGAGCAGGATCTGGTAAGCATCGCGGCCGGTATGGCAGCCTGCGGCAAGAAGCCCTTCGCAGCTTCCCCTGCCAGCTTCCTGAGCACCCGCAGCTATGAGCAGTGCAAAGTTGATGTGGCTTATTCCAGAACCAATGTCAAGCTGATCGGCATCAGCGGCGGCATCAGCTATGGCGCGCTGGGCATG
>JAFTFP010000018.1 GCA_017449485.1 Lachnospiraceae bacterium | reverse complement strand
ACTGACGGTGTAATTTCCGCTCAGATCCACCTCGGGAGTTTCCTGCGCAGATCCGCCGGATGCAGCGGAATTGTCTGACTTGTTGCCGCAGGCCGTCAGGGAAGCGACCACCGCAGCCGTCATTACCAGTGCCATTATCCTTTTCTTGTTCATGTAACCCTCCTTTGGTTAACAAACCATGACCACCGTTCTCTCCAGAGGACAATACTGCTGACAATTGCCCTTACACATAACATGATAGGTGAATTGGGTGTTATTATACATTGCGTAATGTAGGGTGGATATGGCATTATGACTTGTGTTTTTCATCACAGCCGCGCTCAGCGGAAGGGCCATTCCTGCCCGAGCGCGGCGCGGCAGGAACACCAAGGTGTTCCTGAACGTAAAAAAGATCCGCATAAGCGGGTCTTGCGCTGTTTTACCTTTTACACTGTTACCAGTGCACACTCCCATACAGCCAGGTCTCACCGACCGTGGGGTCACTCATTACTTTCAGACGCCCGCCTGGCTCACGCAGGCTGATCTCCTGACGTGTTCCTGTCCGGTCTGCCAGATACATTCCTGTCGCCGCACTCCCGCTCGCGCAGGAATTTTCCCAGAAAGAAGTTCCGCTTCCGGGCACATAGACCAGCGGTGTCAGCGCCGGCCCGGCGGCCGCAGAAGTGTCCACACCTTCCGCAATACCACACGCGCCACCCAGAAACATCAGACCGAGTCCGTCGGTGCCGAGCTCCCGGCACCACTCCTTCACAGCCCGCTCCGCGGCCGCCCGGTCATCCCGGTAAGCATAGAATACAGACGACGGCTCAATAATGATATGGCTGATGCCTCCCATAAATACCACTGGAAGTTCTCCCTGCAGCGCCTCGTCAGCGAATGTTCTCTTCTCAATCCGCAGCGCCCGCGGCATGCGGACACCCGCCTCGAATGCAAAATCAGGCCGTTCCGCAGCGACTTCAGCCCCTTCCGCAGCGATCTTCCGCAGCCGCACTTCCACAGGCTCGGACGCACCCGAGACCTCCAACCGCACCTGCTGCCAGCCGTCCTTGGAAGGTATCTCCGCACCCGCGTCCGCTGATGATTCCTCAGGCATGGACGCGGCAGCTTTCTCCCCCTTCCGCACCAGATACAATGCCGCGGCACACATCGAGGCATTCCCGCAGAATTCACCGCCGGCCATGCGCAGTTTTGCCCGAACGATTTCACCGCGCTCCGGGAGAGCCTTCCCGGACTGCGCGAAATCAGGCTGCGGAAAACCGGCTCCCGTGAAACCGTCTCCCTCAACCCCGAACTCCACGAACCCGACCTGCTCCACCTCGGGGTGCTGCTGCATGATCTGATCCGCAATAAAAGGCTGCCGGGAAACCTCCACGCTGCTTTCCACCAGCGCAGTGATATTCCCGGTCGGATCCATAACACAATATTTCAGAGCATCAAGATTTTCCTGGTTATACCCGCTCATTTCCTTCCTGTCTGCTCAACGCTCAAACACCCGGAGGAACTGCTTCGTCCTCTCTTCTTTCGGATTGTCGAACACCGCCTCCGGCGTGCCCTGCTCCACGATCACGCCGCCCGCCATAAAGATCACGCGGTTGCTGACAGCTTTGGCAAAAGGCATCTCGTGCGTGACGACGACCATGGTCATCTTCTCCTCCGCCAGCTGACGAATGACCTTCAGGACTTCGCCGGTCAGCTCCGGATCCAGCGCCGAGGTCGGCTCGTCAAAAAACAGAATTTCCGGCTTCATCGCAAGTGCCCGCGCGATCGCGACACGCTGCTGCTGTCCGCCGGAGAGCTGGTACGGATAGGCATCCGCCTTGTCCGCAATGCCCATCTTCCTGAGCAGCTCCATCGCCGTCTCCTCCGCCTCTTCTTTGCTGCGGTGCTGCACCTCCACCGGCGCATCGATCAGATTCTTCAGAACACTGTAATGCGGGAAGAGATTGAACTGCTGGAACACCAGACCGCAGTAGCTGCGGAATTTCTGCAGTTCCTTGTGGTGTACATAGACCGCCTTGCCGGACGCATCCGTATGCGCCGCGTGCTGTCCCATATACAGAATCTCGCCGCCGTCAATCGTCTCGAGGAACGTCGCGCATCGCAGGAGCGTCGACTTTCCCGATCCGGACGGTCCAATAATGCTGACGACCTCTCCGCTGTCCACGCCGAAGCTGATATCCTGCAGAACCTCCAGGTCGCCGAACTGCTTCCTGATATTCTTCATTTCAATAATCATACTGCTGCCTGCTCCTTTTACTGCATCGCGCCGTATAATCCGGCGCCGGCTCTTACCTGTAGTAATCCAGTGCCTTCTCGATCCGCTCCATGGCAAACGCCACCACGTAATTGGCGATGAAATAGAACACGCCCGCGATCACAAACGGCATGAACGAAGTCTGGGAGGCGGAAATCTGCTTTGCCAGCGAGAAGACTTCCTGATAAGCCAGCGTGAACGCCAGCGATGTATCCTTGACCAGCGTAATGACCTCATTGGTGACCGACGGCATGATCCGCTTGATCACCTGCGGCAGAATAATGCGCATGAAGGTCTGCGTCTTGGTATAGCCGAGAACCTCAGCCGCCTCGTACTGGCCCACCGGCATGGACTCGATGCCGCCGCGGTATATTTCGGCAAAATATGCCGCATAGTTCAGCACGAATCCGATAATCATGGCCGGGAACCGCCAGCCGCGGATCGACCAGCCGAACAGATAGAACGGGCCGAAATACCAGACAAGCAGCTGCAGCATCAGCGGTGTTCCCCGCATGATGGAGATGTATACGCGGATAATCCCCCGCACGACAGTGAAGCGTGATTTACGCAGCAGCGCAATGACCATGCCCAGCGGCAGAGAACCCAGCAGCGTGAGTGCGAAGATCCCGCAGGTTCTGAGCATACCTGCTGCCATCGTAGATAACATCGTGGAAAAAGTCATTTTGCGTCACCTTTCAGAAACAGAAAAACGGCCGCTCTTCCGGAACCATTGCCCGTTCTGAGCGGCCGTCTTATGTCTTACCGCTTTCCCGCACCGGCACAGCTGCGCCGCCTGCGGGTTTTGCCCCAGATTACTTCAGGGTGAGGTAATCGTAAATGTCAGGATAGTTCTGGCCGATCTTATCGATCGTTCCGTCTGCTGCAAGCGCATCGAGTGCTGCGTTGATCTTGTCACACAGCTCCTGGTCATCCTTGCGGAAGCCGATGGCGTACTGCTCGCTGCCGAGCATCTCCTCGAGGAACTGATAATCGGTCTCGCCGCTCATCAGATAATTACCGCTCGTGACGTCAATAGCGATTGCATCGATGGCACCTGCCTTCAGATCATTGAAGGCGATGGTGTAAGTCTCATACACCTCAAGTTTTGCAAAAGTATCAGCGAGTTCCTTCTGACCCTCTTCGTCGTTCAGCAGATCATAGGCGGATGTCGCAGTCTGGACACCGACGATTTTTCCTTCCAGATCTGCAAGTGTTGCGATGCCGGAATCCTTGGCTACCATGATCATCTGGGTGTTGTCCGAATACGGCTTGCTCCACAGATAATCATCTTCACGGCCGTTCATGGTGAAGCCGGACCAGATGCAGTCGCAGCTTCCTGCGTTCAGTTCAGCATCCTTCGCATCCCAGTTAAACGGAACAGCCTCATACTGCCATCCATAATAATCACAGACTGCCTGTGCCACTTCTACATCGAAGCCGCCGATCTGTCCGTCCTCGCCGATGTAGGAATACGGCGGATAGTCCAGGTCAAAACCGTGCTTGAAGACGAAGGTCTCTCCGCTCTCAGCTGCCGCGGCCTCTTCCACCGCTTCCGTTTCCTCAGCGGCTTCTGCAGGTGCTTCTGCGGTTGCCGCAGGTGCAGCGCAGGCTGCCAGTGAGAGCATTGTGGCTCCGGTCAGTAACAGTGCTAACATTTTTTTCATAATTTCTTACTCCTCCCTTAAAAAGGATCTGTATTGCTTTAAATCTTTACCATGTTAGCACGCTAAAGTAAGGCTGTCAACGAAAAGCCCGCGGCTGCGGGCTTTTCACTTGTGATAATACAGTGCTGTTTCAGCACCCTTTTCCCGTAATACTACAGGACTGTCCAACACCCTGATACGTCATCGGAAGGCCCTTCTGTGTCAGGTATGCCTTATACGTCAGTTTGTCGAATGTTCTGTCGCCGACGGTGATCGCATCCTTCTCAGTACAGACGAGCTGCATTCCTGCCTTCTCAAGGACTTTGCGCGATCCGATATTCTCGGCCGCACACCACGCGGTCACGCAGGGAATTTTCTCGTTTTCCGTCAGGTACTCCAAGACTTTCTTCAGTGCCTCCGTTGCCAGGCCGCGGCCCCGCCAGCCATCCACAACAGTGTAGCCGATCTCAATATGATCATCTTTATAATCATAGGCTCCGATCGTCCCGACGATCACGCCGTCTACATCCATGACCCACGAATAGATATGCTCGTCTTCGTAGCCTGTAATAAATCCGCGCACGGCTTCCTGTGTCATCTCCGGTGTCGCGTATGGATTCCACCCTGAGTATTGATAAGTTGCCGGGTCTTTTCCCAGATAGTGATGCAGGTCCTCCGCGTCCCCGGGGCGGTATCTGCGCAGCTTCAGCCGCTCCGTCCTGAGCTCCACGCAGCCGTGCACTTCGATCTCTTCGATCGAAGCGATCTGCGACTCAAATAGAAGGAACTCTTCGATAATGACGGCGTCCTCATTTTCGCCGAACTCATGCAGGCAGTACCCGGCGTCATAATAGTCCGCGACGCCGGTGTGTGTTCCGCCGTATATGTCTTTCACACGTACGTGCTTCTCGTCAAATTTCAACAGATTCATGTGTGCATTCTTTTTCTCCGCAGCCTGGGGGCGCTCCATATTTTGCCTCGCGAAAAAGCGTTATAATATATGCTGCAAGTAAATTATATACGGAGCAGCGGAATATGGAAAACAATAAGAAAAACATCAATGTTGTCGCAGCGATCATCCGGAAAGGCCAGGAGGTTTTCGCGACGCAGCGCGGATATGGAGATTATAAGGACTGGTGGGAGTTCCCCGGCGGAAAGATCGAAGAAGGCGAAACTCCCGAACAGGCACTTGTCCGGGAGATCCGTGAGGAACTGTCAGCTGATATTATCGTTGAGAATTATCTCACGACCGTCGAGTATGATTATCCGGAGTTCCATCTGACCATGGCGTGCTACTGGTGCAGTGCCTTCGACGAGAACCTTGTCCTGCTGGAGCACGAAGCCGCCAGATGGCTGCCGCTGTGGGATCTTCGCCAGGTGAACTGGCTGCCGGCGGATCTGCTGGTGATCGACGCAATAGAAAAGACGTTTT
>JAFTFP010000191.1 GCA_017449485.1 Lachnospiraceae bacterium | reverse complement strand
GACGGTGCTCCCACAGCGCCATCATCGTAATAAACTGTGTGTAGGTCAGGCCGATCGGATCCAAAGCAGGTTTATATCTCCGGACCACCTCTTTCGCGCAGACATATAACGGAAAGCACAGCTGATTATCAAGTTTCAGAGAATCGTAACCTTCGGACATTTCCCACCCCATAATCTGTAATTTTTCCAAGGCACAAATCCATCGCTAAAAATAAGAAAAAACACCTCAGAGCATGCTCACATTACCATAAAACAAATCACAATTCAAGCCGTTTTTGTACTTAATAAAGTGCAGCTCAATCTGAGCAGCCGCGGCTTTTTATTCACTTTTATCCCGGTGCGAAGTGCCGCTGTCCTTACGTTTTTCTTCCTCTGTCAGGAGGTCAAACTTAACAAGATCATGGTGCATCTTGGCGAGATCATTCCGGCTGCTCTTTTCCGGCGAGCCGCTGTAGACATATCCCTCCGACCGCATATAAGCATTCCATCGTCTGTGCTCAATCGGCTCAATGGCATCCCGCTCCTCGATGGTCAGCTGTTCCTTGCCGGCTCCCGGAATTCCGCAGAAAAGACGGGCTTTCTCGTGAATGGCCGAGGCCATGGAGGAACGATAATTATATTCGTACTGCCAGAACGACGCCTCATCCCCGTATTTCAGATGCCGCTTCAGCGCCAGCCGTTCCAGCTCACCGCCCATCAGCACTTCCTCCGAGCAGGAAGTCTCAAAATCGCCGATTGCGTCGATATTATATGCCTGGCCCCGATAATTCGTCAGGCCATCCAGTGCGGCCTTCTCATCCGTGCTGTAAAGCACCGTCCGGATCACCGGCTTGCAGCCGGCGCGCTCACACAGCATACGCAGTCTGGCTGCCTGACTTAAGTTCACCGTATCGCCGCCCAGGCTGACAAATACAAATGTAGCATCCCGGATCTCTCCGATCATTTCAGAGAAGGTTCTTGTATTCACATCTACGCCGGAATGAATCCGAATTGTATACTGGCTCTCCCCCGGAATCACCACACCGTTATACTCCTCCGACATCAGTTCAGGGCAATCTGCAGCAAACTTCTCTTCTGCCAGCGGATCCGCATCGAAGGCATCGATGGTGATTGAATAACCATCCATCTGGCAATACCAGGTCAGGGCCTTGACCAGTTCTTTTCCATATCGTCCCAGGCCCACGACAACCGCGTGAATTGCCCGCGTACCGTCCTCCTGCGCAGCCGCGCCCGCATAGAGTTCTTCGCCGCGGTCGTACAGATAATGGTAGATCAGAGAGCGAACCTCGTTCACTCTCCGGATTTTGACCTTTCCTTTCATCGCGCCGGACAGCAGCAGCTCTCCTTCGAGTTCGGAGGAGAACACATATACTTCCGTATTCTCACGATCCTGATACTTGGGGATCAGCTTTAATGCCTGTGCAAGATTCTCCCCGGACTGTTCCCGGATCAGAATCAGAATCAGTCTGGATTTCCTGCTGTGACGGGAGAAATCTGCTGCAACAATGTCATTTCCGAACAGGATTGCGCGCATCTCCTTGGCCTCTTCTGCGAGGCTGATCTCTTTCTCTTCCCCGGACTGAACGCCAGTGAACACGATCACCGCGCCCGGGTGATTATTCTTCACATCTCTTGCCAGCGTAAGCGCCTTTTCATTCAGTTCAGAAAAAACGTAGAGATCACCGAAGAAGTGAGTCAGGAAGGTCAGACGGGTCAGTACGCTTCGGAATAGCGAGATCAGGAATCCAAAAGTCATCAGCGGCGCAGCCAGAAACAGAACCGACATGTACGCGGAATAAATCCCGCTGATATCCGTCGCGTCCCGCGTAATATTGTCCAGAATTACATCCGCCCCGACATTGGCCGTAAATACCTGGATTGTCTGCATGGCATTCAGTGTCAGAATCTTCAGCACTGTTCCCTCGCCGACCTGCCCTGCGATCAGCGGAAGCTGCCCTATAAAAACTGCGCCGAAAAAACCTGCAAACAGAATATGAAACGGCGTCAATGCCGTGCCGCTCCTGCGTTTCTTCATGAGCCTTACTGCACAGCCTGCAGCCGCAGCTAAAACAGCCAGAGAAAGGAAAAAACAGATTTTCCAGATCATGCCGCACCCCCGGGTTATTTTCTAAAGCCAATCCTGCCTGACTATTAATTTTAGTCATTTCAGTATCGATTCTCAAGATGAAAGCTCTGGAATCACCCGGGGTTCGGCTGGTATATGCTCATATTCAGAGCTCATTAATTGCTTTTGTTCTCAAAAATGATATTGTGCCTATTTGTAGGTTAATGTGCTGGAGTTACTCTTTTCATAGGATCAGATACTCCATCCTGCGCTGGCATTCTGCAGCTGCGTCATGCGTCTGAAAAGACTGTTTTCTTTTGCAAAGAGTTCTGTCGGGCTTCCTTCTTCGACCACCTTGCCATCCGAAAGAACTACGATCTTATCCGCCGCTTCCACAGTACGCATACGGTGGGCGATGACCAGTACCGTTTTACCTGAAAGCAGCCGTGACAGCGCGCCCTGCACCTTAGTCTCGTTCTCTACGTCAAGAGAAGCCGTCGCTTCATCCAGGAGCACGATCGGTGCATTCTTTAAAAGTG
>JAFTFP010000190.1 GCA_017449485.1 Lachnospiraceae bacterium | reverse complement strand
CTTAAAAGACCGCAAGATCGACGTCGTCATTGCCAACACGGCGGACATTGATCAGCGGATCATCACCAAGTATCTCTCGACGGAGAATAAGACCATGGTCCTGCTGGACCGGACCGAGGTGGAGGAAGAAGGCGCGGAAATCATCGAAGGCGATGTTTTCTGCATTGAAGAGGAGAAGGTCCGGCATGACGCCCTCAAGACTTCCTACCTGATCTTCTCCTATCTCATGGATTCACTGCCTGCGCGCACGATGTAATATTTTCAAGCAGCGGCGAAAGCGTTCCGTCTGCCAGCAATGTAATTTCCCGGGTCGCCCGGGAAATTGCTGTGTAAAGGCAATGCCTCGACAGCGTATCCGACGGGTAATGCGCAGCATCTGCGTCAGGCAGAATCACCCGGTCAAACTCCAGGCCTTTGGCCAGCGAAAGCTTCAGCACCACCAGCCCCCGCTCCGGCAGCTGGCTGCTGCTTTTAAGGACTTCATATTTTGCCTGACCTTTTTCCAGAATCCGGATCACATTCTGAAGGCTCTCGCGATCCGCACAGATGATCGCCGCAAGGCCCCCTTCCCGGGCTGCACTTGCCTGTGCGGCCGCCGCGCTCTCCAGCAGCAGCCGGGCGTAGGCCTTCTGAGAGTCTGCCGCCTGGATCACGGGCTTCGTCCCCGGACGCTGTACAGAGGAGACCAGCACCTTCTGCTCCGTAGGAAGCAGGCTGGTAAACAGCTCTGTGATCTCCGGTGAGGAGCGATAGCTGGTCATCATCGGCAGTTCCCGGATTCCCCTGTCTTCAAAAAGTGCGTGCAGCTCACTGAAGCGAACCCGGCCCGGCCGGATCGCCTGAAACGCATCGCCCAGCAGCATGAACCGCGCGTTCGGGAAATAGCGCTTCAACAGCATCATCTGCGCCAGCGTGTAATCCTGCACCTCATCGACCATGACATAACGCGCATTCCGGTCACACTCGCCCGTCAGCGCCATCTTCAGATAAAGCCATTCAATCCGGCTCAGCTCGGACTTTCCGAGGAGCCTCTTTCCGATCCGCTCAATATTCAGAAAGGCACAGCTCCTGATCTGATTGAAGGCACCGCCATAATCATTCCGGATCCGGTTCTCCTCTCTGCGGCCGGCGCTTTCCGGCAGGCGTCCTCCTGACAGGCGCTCCGCGCGGTCTGACAGCATGCCGGCCTCTCCGCTTCCGGAATCTTCTCCCGCCTCGCGATTCTCATCATGCAGCCGTCGGCGCAGAATGACCTTTGCCCGCTCCTGCAGCTCATCCGAGAGAATCTGGATCAGCCGGACGCCCGTGGGAATCTGATCAAACTGTGCTGCCGCCGCTGCGATCTGCCGCGGAGACAGCACCGTCAGATTTTTCTGACAGACCGGCAGGAAGTCCTCCTTCTCCAGCACCAGCGCAGACAGCTTCTGATCGATCGTCTTCAGCGCCTGCACCTCCTCGCCGGCGCCGCTCTGCTCCTGCCCCCCGCCTGCGTCCAGAAAGTCCAGGAATTCGCGGAAGGTCAGAATATTCGGATTTTGCTCGCCCAGATCCGGCAGCACCGCATCAATATAGCGCCGGAACAGCGGATTCAGCGTCATGAGATAGACCTGATCCGGCCGCAGCGATTTCCGCTGGCGGAAAAACAGATACGCGATCCGCTGCATCAGCACCGACGTCTTGCCGCTGCCGGCAATGCCGTTCACCAGGAGCGTGCGCGCATCCGGATAGCGGATCACCTCGTTCTGCTCTTTCTGAATCGTCGCCGTGATCGCCTGCATCTTGTCGGTGCGCCGCGCGGAAAGCAAAGCGATCAGCAGCGGATCCTCGATGGCGATCTGCGTGTCAAAATATGAAAGGAGCCGGCTTTTGTCCAGCGTGAACTGTCGGCGGAGCTTTAAGTCCACCTCGATCCGGCGCCCGTCCGCCTCGTAGGACGTCCGGCCGTTCTCCTGGTTGTAATACGTCTCCGCAATCGGCGAGCGCCAGTCAATCACCAGATGGTTGACGCCGTCCTCCGCGGCCGCCGCGCTGCCGATATAGTAATCCTCCGCCTCACTCTCCCCGTCAAACTGAAGAGAGATCCGGGCAAAATACGGCGCCTTTAAAAGGCGTCTCACCCGGGCCAGCTGCTCCCGGATGGTTTCCGACTCGATATTGTACTGATCAATGACGTGGTTCATCACCTCGAATTCGATGTAGGTCTCCATCGAATCCGTCCCGCTGTCAAAGTTCAGCGTCAGATCCTCCCGGATCTTCTGCTTCTCCTCCGGCACCTTCTGCGCCATTTTCTGGGCGCGCGAAGCCAGCTCCTCCTCCATTGCGAGAAGCTTTTCATAAGTCTCGGTCAGATGCCGCTGTTCTTCTTCGAAAATTCTGTCTGTACCCATAATCTATTCTTGTGGGACGGTGCTCTGTGTGGAACGGTGCTCTGTCCCCTCGTCCCATGTGGTGGGACGGTGCTCTGTCCCCTCGTCCCACTCCCACAATCAGACTGTGCGCTATCTTCTTGTCTCACATCCTTGTGTCATGAAAACACTTCGGAGACATAGCGGACTGTGTCCATCGCGTCCTTCGCGTAGAAGTCCGCGCCGATCGCATCGGCATATTCTTGCGTCATGACCGCGCCGCCGACCACGACTTTCGAGTCCGGCTTTTTCTCCCGGAGGAGCTGAATGGTTTTTTCCATACTGACCACTGTGGTGGTCATCAGGGCGGACAGGCCAACGACCTGGATCTGTTCGCGGATGGCCGTCTCAACGATCTTCTCGGGCGGCACGTCCTTGCCCAGGTCAATGACTTCGAAACTGTAGTTTTCCAGCATGACCTTGACGATGTTTTTCCCGATGTCGTGAATATCGCCCTGCACCGTCGCCAGAATCACGCGTCCCTTTGCGGTACTCCCGCCGCCCTGCATGCTGCCCTTGATCACTTCGAAAGCTGCCTTGGCCGCCTCGGCGCTCATCAGCAGCTGAGGCAGAAAGACGCGGCCGGACTCAAAGCCCTTTCCGACCCGGTCCAGTGCGGGAATCAGTTCCTCGTTGATGATGGTCAGGCCGTCTTTCAATGCAAGCTGTTCCCGGACCGCCTCTGCCGCCCGGCCGGCCACGCCGCGCTCCACACTCTCCTGCAGTGACATCGCAGTTCCCGTGGGATCGGATTGTGCCCCGGAGCCGGACTGCGTTCCTGCGCCGACTGCTCCGGCAGCGGGCTGGGCACCTGCGCCGGCATTTGCTAAGCCGCCCGACTGTGCGCCGCCCGACTGATAATCCGCATAAGCCGCGATGAAGTCCGCACAGTTTTCATCCATCGCCATCAGCGCATAGAACGCGCGCCAGGCCTGCATGATCACCGCGTTGTTAGGATTCAGAATCGCGCAGGAAAGACCGCTGTGCAGCGCCATAGTCAGGAAATGAGCGTTGACGATCTCACGGGCTGGCAGGCCGAAGGAGATGTTGGACACGCCGAGAATCGTGCGGCCGTGCAGCTCCTCTTTTACGCGCCGGACCGTCTCCAGCGTCACCATCGCCGAGTGCGGATCCGATGAAATCGTCATGGCGAGGCAGTCGATCACAATGTCTTTGCGCAGAATGCCATAGGCGTCCGCCGCCTCATAGATCTTCCGGGCAATGGCAACGCGCCCGTCGGCTGTGTCCGGAATGCCGTCCTCATCCAGTGTCAGTGCCACCAGGACACCGCCGTATTTCTTCACCAGCGGCATGACCGTCTCAATGGACTCCCGCTTGCCGTTGACGGAGTTCACCATGGCCTTGCCGTTGTAGTGCCGCAGGCCCCGTTCCAGCGCGGCGGGATCCGTCGTATCGATCTGCAGCGGCAGGGCGCTCACGCTCTGCAGCGCTGTCAGCACTTCTTCCATCATCGCGGGCTCGTCGATCTCCGGCAGTCCCACGTTGACGTCCAGAATCTGCGCGCCGGCGTCCTCCTGTGAGAGGCCCTGCTGCAGAATATATTCAATGTCATGATCGCGCAGCGCCTGCTTGAAGCGCTTCTTGCCGGTCGGATTGATCCGCTCGCCGATCAGCACCGGCCGCTCGCCGATCTCCACTGCCTGCGAAAAACTGGTCACGATGGTTTCCCGATGCGCGTCCGGATCCGGGAGCGCGATCGCGATTTCCCGGGTCGCCGCGATCTCCTGCCGGATGTGCTCCGGCGTCGTGCCGCAGCACCCGCCCAGCACCTGGACGCCCAGCTGCGCAATGTCCGCCATATCCGCGGCAAATTCCTCCGGTCCCACGTCATAGACTGTCTTTCCGTTCTCCTGACGGGGCAGGCCCGCATTCGGATTGACGATCACCGGAATCGATGAGACCGCCATGAGCCGCTTCGCGTACTCCTACATCTGCTTCGGTCCGAGCCCGCAGTTGATGCCCATCGCGTCCACGCCGAGCCCCTCCAGCATGGCCGCCGCCGACTCAATGCTACCGCCGGTCAGCAGCTTTCCGCGCTCATCGAAGATCATTGTAATCAGCACCGGCAGATCGCAGTTTTCCTTTGCCGCGAGCACAGCTGCCTTTGCCTCATAGCTGTCGCTCATCGTCTCGATCAGCACCAGATCTGCGCCGGCCTCCGCGCCGTACCGGACCACCTCTGAGAAGAGTTCCACAGCCCGGTCGAAGGGCAGATCCCCCATCGGCGCCAGCAGTCTTCCGGTGGGCCCGATATCGAGCGCCACATAGGCATCCTCCCGGCCCGCCTGACGCCGGCCCTCCATCGCCAGCTGCACGCCGGCCTGAACGATCTCCTTCAGATTGTCGGGATATTTCAGCGCGTTGGCGCCGAAGGTATTGGCATTGACAATATCGCAGCCCGCCTCAAAGTAGCCCCGCGCCAGCGAGATGATCCGATCCGGGTGCTTCAGGTTCCAGGTCTCCGGCAGCTCGCCGCCCGCAAGCCCCATGGCCTGCAGGATCGTGCCGGACCCGCCGTCACAGTACAGGCGCTCCCTGCCAAGACGCGGCCGCAGCGGCCGCCTGTCCATATTTTGCCTGATCTGCTGATTCTCCATTTTCTTTCCTCTCAAAATGTATAGGATGAGAAACGATCAGATCCCTCATCTCCTGTATTCACATGGATGCTCGCACGTATCGCACCCGGGCTGCAGGCAGTCCGTTCCCTGCTCCGACAGGCCGATCACGGCCGTCACGGATTTCGACGGCGTCATGAGCAGCGAGCTTCCAAGGGTGATGCCGCAGGTCTTCTGCATCTGGAGCACGCGGGCAAAATCTGACTGGTGCGCCAGAGAGAAGTCCCCGTAACCGGGTGAGAACCGGGGGCGCAGATATAATCCGCGCGCGCGGGCTTCCTGCCGGATCTGTTCGTTCAGACTGTCCACGTAGGCCTCGATCATCGCCGCGCCGGCGGCCTGATAGACCACAGCCTTGCTCATGGCGGACACCTGCGCCCTGCGGATCAGCAGATCCACGCCGGGGCCGATGGTCGCCGCCAGAAGGCACACCTCCTGACAGCCTTCGAGATTCTTCGCAAGGCCCTTGGATTGAACCTGGATGCCTGCAAACGAGAGTACCGGTACCGGCATCGCTTCACCGCAGGTCTGCTGCCCGACTTCTGACGAGGTTTCCTTTGCTGAAACTTCCAGCGGAGCATATAAATAAAAGCTGCGGGGTGCAGAAACCTCCTGCAGCTTTTCAAGACATTCCTGAATCATTCCGGTTATTTCGGGCGAAGGCTTAATGCCGTGAAAGCCCAGGTACCGGTACACTTCATTCAGATCGGTTTCAATCACAGGCTCTGCTCCCCGGCCGGTTCGCTTCCAAGAATCGCCGACAGACTGTTCATGATGCCCGTCGCGATCTCCGGCTTGTTCATGGAATAAACATGGATATGCGTCACACCGTTGGAAATCAGATCAATGATCTGCTCCGTGGCATAGATCACGCCGGCCTGCGCCATTTTGGCCGGATCGTCTCCGAAGCGGTCCACCATCATCCGGAAGCGCTGCGGAATCGTCGCGCCGGACAGGGCTACGCTTCTCGACACCTGCTTTTTGTTCGTGATCGGCATGATGCCCGGCAGCACCGGAACTTCAATGCCCTTCTCGCGCAGACGATACAGGAAATTGTAAAGCGTATTGTTGTCAAAGAACATCTGGGTGGTCAGGAAATCGCAGCCGGCATCCACCTTCTCCTTCAGATGGAGAAGATCCTCAGAGGGCCGCTCGCATTCCACGTGCCCCTCCGGATAGCAGGCTCCGCCGATGCAGAAATTCTCATCTCTGGACTTGATATCATAAATCAGCTGGGAGGCGTGGTCATAATCGAAGACGGAACGCCCTTCCTTCGGAATATCTCCGCGCAGCGCCATGATATTCTCGATGCCCTTTTCGTGATAGACCTCGATCATATCCGACACGAATTTCTTCGTGGAAGAGACGCAGGTAAGATGTGCCAGGACCGGGGTTCCGTATTTGTTCTGCAGGTCCGCTGCGATCCCGGCCGTGTTCTTGCTGGTTCCGCCGCCGGCACCGTAGGTGACGCTCATGAAGTCCGGATGCAGTGCGGCAATTCTGGCGGCCGCCTCCTCCACCGCCGCATAGCGGTCATCCGTCTTCGGCGGAAACACCTCGAAGGAAATCGTAACCTCTTTGTTCTTCAGAATCTGATCAATTCTCATGACGCCTCCTCGCTTTTCTTCACTTTGTCCAGCGCCGCGGTCAGCGGTCTGTAAAGAATCAGGCACAAAAGAAAATTGCTGATACAGTGAATGATATCATAGGGGATTCCCGCAATCCACCATGCAAATGCGGCGCCGGGTCCTCCTGCAACCAGATAGGGAAGAGAACACATTGCGCCGAACAGCAGGCCGTAAGCGGCGGACAGGATGCAGTAGAAGAAATGGCCTGCATGTTTTCTTGTGTAATGTACAATCAGGATGAGCAGCGGCCAGATATACAGGTACATGATCACCCAGTTGTGTACGCCCCAGAAGAACGTCTCAAGCAGCGTAAAAGCCAGGGCTACCAGCAGCATTTTCCGGCCGTAGTACAGTGTAAAGACGATGAAGAGCAGCGTCACCAGCTCCACATTCGGAAGGAAATCCAGTGCCCGCTTGACCGCCTCCAGCGCCGCCAGCATCATGCCCATGACGGCCAGATCCTGGATGGAAAGCCGTATTTTGTCAGTTCGCGGATTCATAGACAAAGGAATACGCATCGCCGTCCGTCACCGGCTGGCTGTCCGCGCCGTACTCACCGTAAGCGCCGTTGACATAAATCGCCCAGTACGCGCCGTCCTCGACATAATCTGCGCGCAGACCGTTCACATGCGTGATCATCAGACCGTACTCACTGTCAGTTCCTTCATAGGAAAAATCTGTGGAGGCGGCCAGTTCATCCATGACGCCGGACAGAAATTCCGCATCCGTCGCCGTCTCATAAACCTTCGAGGCGCCTTCTGCATCCACGACTTCCACGCTGACGTGCTTGGAGCCGGCCTGGGGCCTCGGCGAGAAGTGCCTGTAAACCAGAAAGAAAACAACGACAAGCGCGGCGAGCAGCACCAGCGCCGCAATCCGTTTCTTTGTTTTGTTCATTTGACTTTACCTCCTGAAGTAATGCACCTGTGTCTTGTAAAAGCCTGAATGGCATAATCTAAAAAGGCGGAACCTGAAGGTTCCGCCTCATATCATACTCTTTTGCTCGGGTTTCCGGCAACCCTGTTTTACTGGAATGCTACCTGTCCCCAGGTATCGCTGGGAACCAGCGTGATATAGGTCTTGCCCGGATTGACGACCAGCTCCTTGCCATCTGCTGTGGTGTAGACAGTCTTGTACAGCTCGCCGGCTTTTGCCCAGGAAATCGGGATGCACAGACCTTCTGTCAGATACCAGCCGGTGTTGAAGCCGATGCAGTTGTAGATCAGATATCCGTTCCGGTCATAGACATGGATATCGCAGTTCTGGATGATGACGTTCTTGAAGGTCACCTGCAGGTTCGTGCCGCCGTCTCTTGCCGGAGAACCGAACTCCCAGTAATCATAGGTCTGGGTCGCCGGATTGTAGCGCAGCTGAGACTTGGTATTCGCAAAAGGAAGCGAAACGATGTTGACCGGCACGCCGCCCTTCGCTGCCAGGTTGGCAGCGCCGAAGTTGAAGTGGTTGCCGACGGGCTTGGTGTATCCGATCGGTACGCCGCTGGCTGCAAAGCGCTTCGCTACATCCGTGTTCATGACAAATTCCGTGAACTCATAGCGCTTTCCGTTGTTTACGCGCGTGAAGCCCGCGGAGAAATGCGGTGTCGACCACGGTGCGGCAAAATACGGATCATTGTAGAACGGGCCGCCGTCATGGCAGAGCACTGCGTCCCACTCCGCTGCCAGCAAAATGTTGGTCGGGCGCGTACTTCTCGTGGAACCCATCTTCGCGACCTGATCCCAGTTCTTGTAAATCGCCATCAGACGTGTGATCCGGTTGTTGGCTGTGCTGTTGACCAGCTCATAGACCACGTCCGCCTGAGCCAGGCCAAAATGCGGAAGCGCCGCGCGGTCATTGTCGATCATGACTGCGATCGGACGCACGCCCTGCACTGCGGTCCGGGTCGGCTCTCCGTTGATTTCGGAAATATATGCGCCACCTGCCGCCGCCTGTGCGGGCACTGCCGGTGCCTGCATCAGCGCTGCCGCTGCCGTGCCGAGAAGCATCGCCGCCGCAAGAACTACAGATAACAATCTTTTCTTCATGTGTTAATCCCCTTAATTTATGAAACTTTTAAAAGGCTCCCTCCACCTGTCATGTAAACCGGAAAGACCAGGTGGAATTTGAGTATACCATAAAAGATTCTGATTTCTCAATAAATTATGAGTCTTTGGCCAGATGGGAATCCACATGATGCTTCCCGGCTATTGACACAGCGCCGGTTTAGTTGAAATTAGACACCGCTGTTTGATAGAATACGGGAAGGCTGTGAAAAGCCGTATGGAAAAAAGGAATATCTGAAAAATGAAATCACAGAACTACACGCTGGAAATTCACGGCTTCACCGGTCATCTGGTGCAGCCGGACCGCTATAAGGATACCGCCGTCATCGTGCTGTCCGGAAGTGAAAAGGGTCTCCTGCCCGCTTCCCGGATCGCAGGACGCTTTGCGGAGTACCGTCATCTCTCGCTGGCGGTATCTCTGTTCGGGACAGAGGGCATGCCGGATGGGCCGGACCGGGTTCCCCTGGATGTGCTGGAGCCGGCAGTAAAAATGTTAAGAGAATTCAAGGGCATTCAGAATGTCGCTGTCTATGGCATGTCCATGGGCAGTCTCTTCGCCCTGCTGGCTGCGCTCTATATTCCCGGAATTGATCAGTGTGTCTGTGTGTCCGGGACGCACGTCGTCTTCGAGGGCAGCGGAGAAAGCCACACGGCTTCCGGCCACAGTGTCGCCGTCTTGCACGGACAGGAGCTCCCCTATATTCCTCTGGATCTTTCTCTGGATATGCGCAGCGCCTTCGAGGCAGCCTATCAGGATTCCGAAAAGGAGAAAGAGGCCGCCATCCCGGTTGAGGACATCCCGGGCAGTCTGCTGATTCTGGCTTCCGACGGCGACGAGACCTGGCCCGCCGACTACTCAGCTAAATATATGGAAAAGCGGCTGAAGAAAAATCGCGACCCCGACACCTTCAAGGTCATTGTCTATAAGAAGGCCAGTCACATCCTCGGTCTGCTGCCGGATGAGTCCACACAGAACTGGCTGTATCGGTTCTCAAGAATCAGCTACACCAGTCTCCGCAAATATCCTAAAGAATGTGTGAAGGCGCTCGAGCAGTCCCAGCAGGAAATCCTCACCTTCTTAAACCACGGAAGAAAGGTGACTCTGAAGACCGCTCAGGATCAGAATGACCAGGCGGCGGCAGGCGCAAAACCGGCTGCAGCGGGTTCGGCGCCGGCGCCTACCGGCAAATAAATCAATTGAAAATTATCGGTTTTACGTGTTTTTGGCATAGACCATAACAGTCAATAGCTCGTTTTAACACCCAAAAAACCCATTGCTCAACGAATTTTCGTAATTAACTATTCGTTAAATTTGTTTTCTGTTAATTTCATGTTTGATTTTCGGATTCAACAGAGCTTCAACAGAATCTGACAGGGATATACCAGGATCAAGAATGAGTAAAATGATCAATCTGCGGAATACTGACGAACAGCAGAAGGCCCTTCTCGCGGGTCTTTTTGTGACGGGCCAGCGCGATGAAGCGGGCCGTCCCGTGACCCGCGAAGCATACGACCGGCAGATGCAGGAGCTCGAGGAGCTCACCAAGGCCTGCGGTCTCACGGTCGCCGGCCTGTGTATTCAGTCGGCTCCGGAGATCACTCAGCGCACGCTGATCGGCTCCGGCAAGGTGGACGAAATCAAGCTGATGATCGAGGAAACAGATGCCGACATCGTCATTTTCAATGAAACCCTCTCCCCTATGCAGGTCCGGAACCTGGAAAAGGAATGGGACACGGAGGTACTCGACCGCACTGGCATCATTCTGCAGATCTTCTCCCGCCGGGCCAGGACCCGGGAAGCCCGGCTGCAGGTTGAATCAGCCCGGCTCAAATACATGCTCCCGCGCCTTTCCGGCATGCGCGTTGGTCTCTCCCGCCAGGGCGGCGGAAGTGGCCGTCTGTCCAATAAAGGTGCCGGCGAGGAACAGCTTGAGCTGGACCGCCGTCATATCGAACATCGGATCGCCGAGCTGGACCGCCAGCTGAAGGCTGTGGGACGCGAGCGCGAGGCGCAGCGCTCCCAGCGTCTGAATGAAAACATCTGCAAAGTGGCGCTGGTCGGCTACACCAATGCCGGCAAGTCCTCCCTCATGAACGCACTCCTCTCCCGCAGCGCCCCCTCTTCCAGGAAGAAGGGAAGCCGCTCCGCCGCCCCCGGCGGCCGGGAGGTCTACACGGAAGATATGGTTTTTGCCACACTGGACACCACGGTGCGCCGCATTCAGATCTGGCCCCACGCGCCGTTCCTGCTCTCTGACACCGTCGGCTTTATCAGTCAGCTGCCCCACGAGCTGGTCAGTGCGTTCCATTCCACCCTGGAGGAAGCCGCTCTGGCGGATCTGCTTCTTCTGGTCGTCGACTGCTCCGATCCGGACTACCCGCATCATCTCGAAGTCGCCGCCCAGACCCTGAAGGAAATCGGTGCCGGAGAAATCCCCATGATCACCGTGCTGAACAAGGCCGATCTGGCGGAGGAGCTGCATGAAGAAGGCGTGGTTCCCCGGAACTGGCCCTGCATCCGGCGCGATCCCATCCTGGGCGACCGCATCTATCTGAGCGCAAAAAAGAAGGAGGGCCTCGATGACCTGCTCCTTCTTCTGGATCCTTATATCGGCACCGAAATGCCCGACTATGCAGTTCCCCCTCAGTCCTGATTCCAGGCGTCGATCTCGCTCGTAAGCCACCTGATCCAGGGCTCAAAGCCCTCGCCGGTCTTCGCGCTCACGAAGAAAATCTTCGCATCGGGATTCCGCCGCAGAATCCGCTCCTTCACCGCCTCATCGTCAAAGGGGAAATAAGCGCGGGTATCAATCTTGTTGATCAGCACCGCGTGGCACACCTCAAACATCAGCGGGTACTTCAGCGGCTTGTCATCGCCCTCCGGCACGGACAGAATCGCCACATTCCGCGAGGCGCCTGTATCTGTTTCCGCCGGGCAGACCAGATTGCCCACGTTCTCCATCACCAGCAGATCCAGATCCGATGTGCCGAACTCATCCATCGCCTGCATCGTCATCTCCGCGTCCATGGCGCATTCGCCGCCCGTGTGCACCTGAATGGAGCGCACACCGGCCTGCTCCATCTTCTCCGCGTCCACCGTTGCGTCAATATCCGCCTCCATGACGCCGATCCGATACCGGCCGCCCAGCATCTGAATCGTGCGCAGCAGCGTCGTGGTCTTGCCTGCGCCCGGGGAAGCCATGAGGTTGACCATGAACGTCTTCTCCTTCTTCAGCCGCTGGCGCGTCTCCTCTGCGATCGCATCATTGATTGCGTAGACACTCTGATGTACTTCAATAACTTTAAACTCGCCCAATTCTGTTTCCTCTCTATTCCGGTTCTTCTCCGGTTATTCTCCGGTTATTCTGCCGCCAGCCACTTCCGGATCTGGCCGGAAAGATATTCGCACAGTGCGTCTACGCCCTCGCCCGAGGCGGCGCTGATCGGAAAGATTTCCATTTCCGGATTTCGCTGCCGGATCGCAGCCGAAGCCTTTTCCAGATCGAAGTCAAAAGCCGGCATCGCGTCAATTTTATTGATTACCGCTGCCTGGCACTTCTCAAACATCAGCGGGTACTTCAGCGGCTTGTCGTCCCCCTCCGGCACAGACAGAATCACCAGATTCATCACCGCACCGGTATCAAACTCCGCCGGGCAGACCAGGTTGCCGACGTTTTCCAGAATGACCACCTGCGTGTCCTCCGGCAGTCCCTGCATGCCCTGTCTGGACATCTGTGCATCCAGATGGCACATGCCGCCCGTGTGCAGCTGCACCGCCGGATAGCCGGCCTCCTGCACCTTCAGCGCATCGACGCTCGAGTCAATATCCGCCTCCATCACGCCGACCCGGAATTCTCCCGACAGGCGTTTCAGAATCTGGAGAATCGTCGTGGTCTTGCCCGACCCCGGCGACGACATCACATTCAGATAGAACACGCCCTTGTCCTTCAGCTCATCCCGAAGCAGCGCCGCGTCCTGATCGTTATTCTCCAGGATCGATTCCTTTAATTCAATAACCTGCACTCTGTCCATTCCTGACTTTACTCCTGTATTATCTGTTTACTCTGATCTTCAAAGCCTTTAAAAAGGCGTCATATTCTTATCATGTCCTCGGCTGTCTGCCGTAATACCAGGCCAGCTCCCGCATCTGCGCGGCCAGCTCATCTGTAAGCTGCCCCGGCACGAGCCGCCAGCGCCAGTTGATGCCGCCCAGGGTCGAGGGATGATTCATTCTCGCCTCGTTACCCAGCCGCAGATAATCCTGAATCGGCACAATGGCCGTGTCGGCCACGCTCATCAGGGCCAGGCGGATCATGCTGTCTACCGGATCCTTCTCATCGGCGCCTGCGTATTTTCTGGCAAAATCTGTCTCCCGCGGATCGCCCTCGGAGAGCCACCCGGCCATGGTCTCGTTGTCATGAGTTCCGGTGTAGGCGACGCAGTTGCGCACATAGTTGTGCGGCAGGTACTCGCTGTCTGTGCCCGGGTTGAAGGCAAACTGCAGAACCTTTATATTCGGGAATCCGCTGTCCTTCACCATGCGAATGACCGATTCGGTCATATAGCCCAGATCCTCCGCGATGATCTTCTGCTCACCCAGTGCGCCGCGGATCGCATCGAACAATTCAAGTCCCGGTCCCGGCCGCCAGCTGCCATGCTCCGCCGTCTCATCGCCGTAGGGAATCGCGTAGTATTCATCAAAGCCGCGGAAGTGATCAATCCGCAGCACATCATACAGATCGAAGCAGGCGCGGATCCGGCTGATCCACCAGGCATAGCCCGTCTCCTTGTGATAATCCCAGCGGTAGATCGGATTGCCCCACAGCTGCCCCGTCGCCGAGAAAGCATCCGGCGGACAGCCGGCCACGACGGTCGGATAGCCTTCCTCATCAATTTCAAACAGCTCCGGATGGGACCAGGTATCTGCGCTGTCAAAAGCGACATAGATCGGAATATCTCCGATGATCTCGATGCCCTTCCCATTCGCATAAGCCTTCAGGGCATGCCACTGGGTGTGGAAGAGATACTGCTGAAATTCATAGAAGCGGATCTCGTCCGCCAGTCTGGTTCTCCAGCGCTCCAGCGCCTCAGGGCTTCGCCGGCGGATGTCTTCGTCCCAGTCCGTGTAGCAGATCCCGTCGTACTGCTCCTTCACTGCGCAGAACAGCGCGTAATCCGGGAGCCAGGCCGCATTTTGCCCGATGAAAGCTTCAAACTGCTGCACCTTCTCTTTTTCTGCGGCGGATCCGTTCCTGTCTCCATCTGCACCACCTACAGCAGCCGCTGCATACGGGCTGTTGTGATAGGCCCTTCGCAGAATGTCATAGCGGGCGCGGTAGATTTTCTCATAATCCACGTACATCCGCTCCTGGCCGAAGTCACAGGCATCCACCTCTTCCTTCGTCAGATAGCCCGCCTCAATCAGCTTCTCCAAGTCGATAAAATAGGGATTTCCGGCAAAGGTTGAAAAGGACTGGTAGGGCGAATCGCCATAGCCGGTCTGTCCCAGGGGCAGAATCTGCCAGTAGGACTGTCCGGACTTTTCTAGAAAGTCCACAAATTCATATGCTTCTTTTGAAAAGCAGCCGATCCCGTACTTCGACGGGAGACTGGCAATCGATAGCAGAATTCCGCTCGCTCGTTTCATCCTGTTGGCCCTCGCTTCAGCTCCCGCCCCGCAGGCGAAGCCGTTTCTTTCATCTGTGCGTCAGTGCGCGGCAAACCGTTTCTGTCATCCGCGCGTCAGTGCGCCGCAAACAGCGTGCCGACTTTCTTTCCTTCTGCGATATCCAGCAGAATCTTCGGCTCTTTTCCGTTCACGACCAGCACGTCAATACCCTGCGCCGTCGCGATGTCCGCCGCCTTCAGCTTGGTCCTCATGCCGCCGGTTCCTCTGCGGGATCCGGCGCCACCGGCCAGCGCATAGGTGGATTCATCAATCTGATCAATCCGGCTCACCAGTTTCGCGTCCTTGTACAGGCGCGGGTCGCGGTCATAGAAGCCGTCAATATCCGAGAGGATGATCAGGCGGTCCGCCCGGCAGAGCACTGCGACGACTGCGGAAAGCATGTCGTTGTCACCGAACAGCTTTTCCTCGGATTCAATCTCCGTGTAGCTCACCGAGTCATTCTCATTGACAATCGGAATGATGCCGTGGCTCAGAAGGGCTTCGAAGGTATTGCTGAGATTCTCCTTCTTCACCTCTTCCTTGATATCATCCGCATTCAGCAGTATCTGGGCGACCGTCTTGTTGTAATAACCGAAGAACTTGTCATACAGGAACATGTTCTCGCACTGTCCGACTGCCGCTGCCGCCTGCTTCATCCGCATTTCCTTCGGCTTTTCCGGCAGATGCATCTTGTTGGCGCCCACAGCAATCGCACCGGAAGAGACCAGAATGATCTCATTTCCCATATTCTGCAGGTCCGCCAGCGCCATGCACAGCGCCTCGATGCGGTGCAGGTTGCTGTTGCCCAGTTCATTGGTCAGCGTGGATGTACCGACCTTCACGACAATCCGATTGGTTCGAAGTCCCATTTCCTGTTTCCTCCAACTTGCCCCAATTTTCTGAAACAACTCTTAAAGCTTTTTCCAGATCCGCGCGTCATACGCCTCCAGCGTCTGTCCCGCATCTCCGAAAACCGGGACATAGCCCGTACCCGGGAAGAGCGCCTTGCGTCTGGCCGGAGAGAGATTGCACTCGATGACGAACTCGTTATTCTCATCAGACCGCCGGTAAATAAAGCGGTTCCGGCTTCCGTTCATCCGCTCAAAATCGCCGTACACCAGCGCCGGATAATTCTTTCTGAGCGCAATCAGTGTCTTGTAGACCCGGGTGATCATCTCATCCGCGCTCTGCTGTGCCGCAATGGACCCAGCCGGCACGTCATTCCACGGCAGCATGATGCGCCCCTGCTCGCGGGTTCCCGCATTGATCAGCCGCAGCGCCTCCTCCGGCGTCTTGCCCTGCTCTTCGATAAATCGCTTGTAAATTCCCTTCGCTTCAATATCCCGGATCTCATCGATGGAATCAAAGTGATAATTCGTGATGCCCATCTCATCGCCCTGGAAGACGAACGGCGTCCCCCTCAGCGTAAACTGCATGACCGCGAGCAAAATCTGGATCTGCCTGCGGTACGCCGGGTCGGGGTTGATTTTGCCCGCCATGCGCGGATTATCGTGATTGTTGTAGAACAGCGACATCCAGCAGCGGTTCCCGTAGTTGTTCATCCAGTCCGTCATGTAATCCCTGAAATAATTCAGGTCATAACGATAGTCATCATACCGGATTTTGCCCGGAGATTCCAGATGATCGAAAGAGAAAATCATGTCCAGCTCGCCCCGGTCATCCCCGGTCAGGAGTTTGGCCATCTCCATGCCGACGCCGGGCGTCTCACCGACGGAGAAGGCGCCGTGGGGCTCGAAGGCCTCCGTGTGAATCTGGTGCAGGTACTCATGCAGATGCGGACCGTAGAAATACTGCTCCACGCCCGGGAAGTTCAGCAGCTTTCCGACAGTCTCGTCGCCGTCCGGCAGGCCGTCCTCCTTGGAAATATAATTGATCACATCCATCCGGAAGCCGTCCACGCCTTTGTCCAGCCACCAGTTGATCATCGCGATCACGCTCTTCCTCAGTTCCGGATTGTCCCAGTTGAGATCCATCTGCTTTCCGGAGAAAAGATGCAGTGCGTACTGCTTCTGATCCGGATAATAATTCCAGGCTGGACCCGAGAAGAACGACATCCAGTTGTTGGGCAGCTTGCCCTCCTCTCCCTCCCGGAAGAAGTAATACGCACGCTTCGGCGAGGCGGGATCCCGGAGGGCCTCCTGGAACCATTCGTGCTCGTCAGAGGTGTGGTTGACCACAAGATCCATGATCAGCCGCATGCCCCGCGCATGAACCTGCGTGAGCAGCTCGTCAAAATCCTCCATCGTGCCGAATTCCGCCATGATCTTGTGGTAATCCCGGATATCATAGCCGTTGTCATCATTCGGCGAATCATAGACCGGGGAGAGCCACAGGGCGTCCACACCCAGGTCCTTTAAATAATCCAGCTTCTGAAGGACTCCCTTCAGGTCGCCGATGCCGTCGCCGTCGGAGTCATAGAAGGTGCGGGGATAGATCTGATAGAAGACCGCTTCCTTCCACCAGGCCGGCAGGATGGCGCTGCGCTCATCGCCCGGCAGCTCCCGCTCCTGGTTCACCAGCTTTAAGAATACGTCAAAAAAGGCAGGCTCCAGCTTTCTTCCCGCAATTTTCTGCAGGCCTGAGAGCTTCATGCTTCCCACCAGCGGATTATCCAGCGTCTGCTCGGGAATCCCGAGCGTCAGCATCATTTTGGCCAGAATATCATGACCCACCGGCGTCCGGTAGATGTCCCGGATCCGGCTCTGCATCGTAAATCCTTCTCCTGCCGGCTCTGCGCTGCGGGTCCCTGCAGCGGCTGAAGCTGAAGCACTGTTTCCAGGCTTCAGCTCCCATGCGTCAGAACCGGCTTTTTTAACCAGTTCAATATAGTTTCGTGCCATTGTCATTCCTCCGGCTCCGTCTCCCCGGAGCCTTCCTGTGCGGCAGATGCTCAGTTGTCGTCTCTGCGCTCAATATCTCTGGTAATGGCTGCGTTCGCGGCGGCGGCATCCCGCGTGCCGCTTCCCTTCTCATCGTCATCGCAGCAGGCATCCGCTGCCGGTGCCGGTGCGGGCTTCGGGCTCTTGTCGATGGCCGAGGCATCGCCGATGCCCAGTGCCTCTCCCAGTACGCCCAGAGAAGCGATCGCCTTCGTGACATCCGTGGGCATGAAGATCTTCGTTGCGCGGCCGTCCGCAATGTCCTTCATGGCCTCAATGCCTTTCAGCTTCAATACAGATTCCGCGACATTTGCCGCGTTCAGCTTGCGGATACCTTCCGCCTCAGCCTCGTAGACCAGCTCGATCGAGCGGGCGCGGCCCTGTGCCAGTGCAATCTGCGCGTCGCGCTCTGCTTCAGCGGCGAGGAGCTTGGCCTGCTTGTCACCTTCTGCTCTGGAGACGACGGCTTCCTGATGCGCCTGCGCTTCCAGAACGGTCTGACGACGCTCACGCTCTGCGCGCATCTGCTTCGTCATGATATTCTCGATTTCCGGCGGCGGCTGAATGTTCTTGATCTCCACACGGGTGACCTTGATGCCCCAGGGATCTGTCGCTTCATCCAGCACAGCCTGCATCCGGCTGTTGATGGCATCCCGGCCGGTCAGAGTCTGGTCGAGTTCCATCTCACCGATGATATTACGCAGCGTCGTCGCTGCCAGATTCTGCAGACCTGAGATCGGGCTCTCCACGCCGTAGGTATACAGCTGCGGATCAAAAACCTTGCAGAAGACGACGGAGTCGATCTGCATGGTGACATTATCCTTCGTGATAACAGGCTGCGGCGGGAAATCCAGCACCTGCTCCTTTAAACTGACCCGGCGGGCAACCCGCTCAATGAACGGAGTCTTCAGATGCAGTCCTGCACCCCAGGTCATCTTATAACGTCCCAGGCGCTCAATGACAAAAGCCTCGGCCTGCGGAACAATCCGTACGTTCGCGATGATAATCGCCAGTACAACAACCAATAAAACAATCACACCAATCATGGGAATACCTCCTTCCACTGTGACCACCGCCCGATTCAGCCGGACAATCTGCGATTGCAACCAATTATAACATTTTCTATTTAACATTAGAATAGCAAGAATTCCCCCATCCTCTTAGGTGGCGGGATGAATTGCCACTCAGTACTCTGTTGTACATATTTATTTCGCTTCATACATTACATTTCCTAAAAAATATAAATTGCATAAAACAGAACACTTGTTCGATTCCTTGATATTTGTTATACTTATCCTATGAGGGGAAACAGTTCGGTCGATTCGAAAGGAAGCCTGATCTATGGATAAATATGACCACAATGCACATTCAGTCTTTCTCCTGTATTACCATCTGATTCTTGTGGTGAAGTACAGGAGAAAAGTGTTCGATGAGGATGTTTCTGAGCGTGCGAAAGAGATCTTCAGCTATATTGCGCCAAACTATGGCATCACGCTGGAGGAATGGAATCATGACAGCGATCATGTCCATGTGATGTTTCGCGGACAGCCTAAAAGTGAGATCAGCAGATTCATCAATGCCTATAAGAGTGCATCGAGCCGGCTTTTGAAGAAGGAGTATCCGGAAATCAGAGAAAAGTTGTGGAAGGAAACATTCTGGAGCCAGAGCTTCTGCCTTCTGACAACAGGAGGGGCACCAATAGAAACCATCAGGCAGTATATAGAGACCCAGGGGGAGAAATGAAGAGACAGAGGGCATACAGGTTCCGGATCTATCCGGACAGGGAGCAGGAGAAGCTCATCCATAAGACCTTCGGCTGCTGCAGGTTTGTGTATAACTGCATGCTCTCAGAGCGGAAAGAGATCTATGAGAAAACCGGGAAGACTGTACGCCTTACACCTGCGAAATATAAGAAAGAATACGTCTGGCTGAAAGAAGTGGACTCTCTGGCACTTGCAAATGTGCAGCTGAATCTGGAGACAGCCTATCAGAAATTCTTCAGAGAGGAAAAGGCCGGGTTTCCAAAATTCAAGTCAAAGCGCAGAAGCAGAAAAAGCTACACAACGAATGTAGTGAACGGAAATATCCGTCTGGAAAAGGGAAGACTGCGTCTGCCCAAGGTGGGATTTATAAAGATCCGTCAGCACAGACCTGTTCCGGAGGAATATATACTGAAGTCTGTTACGGTGAGTATGGAAGGGAGCGGAAAGTATTATGCATCACTTCTGTATGAGTACTTTGTCAGTGAAAGCCAAACTGCAGGGAAAATACCGGAGGAGATGACTATACTTGGAATAGACTTTGCTATGCGGGGGCTGGCGGTTTTTTCGAATGGTGAGCACGCGGAATATCCGATGTATTACCGGAAGAGCCAGAAGAAGCTTGCCAGAGAGCAGAGAAAGCTTTCCCACTGCAAGAGAGGGAGCCGCGGCTATGAGAAACAGAGGAAGAAGGTCGCGAAGTGCTGCGAGAAGATCCGGGATCAGAGAAGAGACTATCTTCATAAGCTGAGCAGAGAGATAGCTGACAGCTATGACGCCGTATCGGTAGAAGATATCGATATGAAAGCGATGAGCGGAAGCCTGAACTTCGGAAAAAGTGTGATGGATGACAGCTTTGGGATGTTCCGCGTGATGCTGAGATATAAGCTGGAAGAACAGAATAAGAATCTGGTGAAAGTGGGCCGGTTCTTCCCGTCGAGTAAGATGTGCAGCCGGTGCGGAAACGTGAAGAAGGAGCTTGCCCTGAGCGAGCGGATTTATCAGTGCGGATGCGGGAACTGCATGGACCGGGATGTAAACGCAGCAGTGAATATCCGCGAGGAAGGGCGAAGGCTCATGAAAGGACTCCGGGACGCATCCTGAGGACTGAATGGAGATATACTATAGAGACATAGAAAAAAGCCCGTAATCGGGCGTAAAATATGAACCGCGGGGCACGCGGGGATAGCCTGCTTATGCTCAGCCTGCAG
>JAFTFP010000189.1 GCA_017449485.1 Lachnospiraceae bacterium | reverse complement strand
CTGTCGACTATGGAAAAGTCATCACGATCGGCTTTGGCGGCATGATGCGCGAAGCGGCTGCGGAACTGGCGAAGTGCCAGCCCGGCGATGCAGACTATGTGACGAAGACAGCCATGCTCAAGGCTATGATTCTGGATTATCAGGCGGCGATTGACTATGCCGCCCGCTACGCGGAACTGGCAGAGCAGGAAGCCGCAAAGGAAAGCGGACAGCGCAGAGAAGAGCTGCTGATGATTGCTTCCAACTGCCGGACAGCACCCGCAGAGGGCGCGAAGACCTTCTGGGAGGCCTGCCAGGTCTTCTGGTTCATCCAGCAGCTGCTGCAGATTGAATCGAGCGGTCATTCCATCTCCCCCGGCCGCTTTGTCCAGTATATGTTCCCGTTCTACAAGAAGGATCTGGATGCCGGAAAGCTCACGCGTGATTTTGCGCAGGAGCTGGTGGACTGCATCTGGGTCAAGCTCAATGATCTGAATAAATGCCGCGACGCACAGTCCGCCAAGGGCTTTGCGGGCTACTCACTGTTCCAGAATCTGATCGTCGGCGGACAGAATGCAGAGGGCAGAGATGTAACCAACGACCTCTCTTTCATCTGCATCACAGCATCCAAGCATGTGTTCCTTCCGATGCCGTCTCTTTCGATCCGCGTCTGGAACGGATCGCCGCACGACCTGCTGGTCCGCGCGGCAGATCTGACCCGCACCGGCATCGGCCTGCCGGCCTGGTACAACGACGAAGTGATTATCCCGGCGATGATGAACCGCGGCGTGCCGCTGGAAGACGCCCGCAATTACTGCATCATCGGCTGCGTGGAGCCGTCCGTTCCGGGCAAGACCTTCGGCTGGCATGACGCCGCATTCTTCAACATGTGCCGTCCGCTGGAGCTGGTCTTCTCCAACGGCTGCGACCTGGGCGAACAGATTTCCGTTCAGACCGGCGAAGTGGAAGAGATGCAGACCTATGAGGAGTTCTACCGGGCATATCAAGGACAGATGAACTACATGATTTCGCTTCTGGTCAACTCGGACAATGCCATCGATGTGGCTCACCGGGTGCTGAACCAGAATCCGTTTGCCTCGGGTATGATTGAGAACTGCATCCGCAGCGGAAAGGTCCTGGAGGAAGGCGGTGCTGTCTACAACTTCACCGGCCCGCAGGGCTTCGGTATTGCAAATGTCGGCAACGCGCTGTACGCCGTGAAGAAGCTGGTGTTCGATGAGAAGCGCGTCACTATGCGCGAGCTGAAGAACGCCATGAAGATGAACTTCGGGGAGCCGCTGGATGAGCGGAGCATCACTGAGATTGCCATCGAGACGATCCGGGAGATGAGAAAGCAGGGACATGATATCCCGGATGCAGAGCTGCCGGAAGTTATCCGGAAGGTCGCGCAGATCCAGCTGCCTGAAGAAGTCCGGGCACGCTATAAGGAGATCCGGCAGATGATACTGGATCTGCCGAAATTCGGCAATGATATCGACGAAGTGGACGAGTTCGCCAGAGAAGCGGCTTATCTGTACTCGAAGCCGATTGAGAAATATCACAATCCGCGCGGCGGCCAGTATCAGGCCGGCATGTATCCGGTTTCCGCCAATGTGCCGCTGGGCGCACAGACAGGCGCGACGCCGGACGGACGTCTGGCCCACACACCGGTGGCGGACGGCGTCTCTCCTTATGTCGGAACAGACGTGAACGGACCGACCGCCGCCTGCAATTCCGTCGCGAAGCTGGACCACGGAATCTGCTCAAACGGCACGCTGTTCAATCAGAAGTTCCATCCGTCGGCTTTGTCCGGCACGAAGGGACTGGACGATTTCGTCGCCCTGATCCGGTCATATTTTGACCAGAAGGGCATGCATATGCAGTTCAACGTCGTCTCCAGAGAGACGCTGCTGGATGCGCAGAAGCACCCGGAGAACTACCAGCATCTGGTCGTGCGTGTCGCAGGTTACAGCGCACTGTTCACGACCCTGTCGCGCTCGCTGCAGGATGACATCATTTCACGCACCGAGCAGACCAGCGCGATGTAAGCAGAACCCAGGAGAAGAAATTGGAAAACGGATTTCTGACAACAAAAGGG
>JAFTFP010000188.1 GCA_017449485.1 Lachnospiraceae bacterium | reverse complement strand
ATCGTAATCAAACTCCTGAAGTCCGGTCACAACCAGTCCGTTATTACACATTCCGGAAATGATCTCAGACATCGGGTGCGTAAAATCAGTGAATGTCTTGGAGTGATAGCTCTTCTGCGTCATATAATACATGCCGTCATTTCCCGTCCATTTATGTTCGAAGTAAGAATAACGGCATTCATACCTGTGCGCCGGGTCAAACTCTTCTTCCCCCTCTGCGGCAAGCATATTCGTGCAGGGATGCTGTTCATTGATGACAATCACCGCTCCCGGCTTCATGCATTTTGCCACTACTGCAAAAAAGCGATTCAGGTCTTCAAACCAGCACAGTGCCCCGATGGTAATAATCACCAGATCGAACTGTTCTTTATTTTGACCATCGATGTCGTAGATATTGACAGCCTCAAACGTACAGGGCAGATTCAGTTCTCTCGCTTTTTCATTCGCGAAGGCGACCTGATTCTCGGCAATGTCAAAACCTGTCCCTTTTGCCGCTCTTCCGCATTTTACCAGAGAAAGCAACTCACGCCCGTTATTGCAGCAGAACTGACCGACAGACATCCCCTCCGTATCCATTTCCCTCAGGATATCCGCCATCTCTTTTTCAAAAAACGGATAGTCTTCATTCTGAATCCGTTCTGTTATGTCGGCTCCCCAGGAGGCATCCCTGTTGTCAAAAGCCTCCTCCCATGCTTCTTTGTTTCCTTCTATATACTTTTCCATCTTTAATCTCGTTAAGTGAGTCAGTGGGGACAGGTCCGCTGACTCATTGTTCAAAATGAGTCACCGGACCTGTCCCCGTGACTCACCCGGCTCCAGCAGCCGTAAACGATCAGCAGAATGATCAGCACCAGCGCCGCGTACCCCACGAGGTAGCCGGGATTGCCGAGCCATTTCTCCAGCAGAACGAGCGGTGTGCCGGCAGGCGGCCAGTTAATAAACAGATAATTGCAGCGAAGCTTCCGGTCCAGCAGATACACCGGCGGTACAATCGCGCACAGGAACAGTACCGGGTACGCGAAATGGCGGAGCCGGGGCTTCACGCCCCTGCCCTCATAAGCAAGCACCGGCCAGGCGACCAGCAGAAGGTGCCAGAACCAGCTGTACAGATTCATGAAGCTCCACACTGGATACATGTTCCAGTCCGGCATCAGGATCGCCGCGGCGCTTCCGGGAAGGATCAGCACCTGGGCGATCTCGGTGAAGGCTTCGCGCCCTCTCCCCTCCGGCAGATACGCTGCCAGCAGGAAGACAAGAATTCCGAAGCTGCACAGGTGCAGAGGCAGATACCCGATGCCGAAATGCCCGACACAGATCAGATATCCGTCTTTGAACAATTCCATGCAGAGCATCCCCACCGGGATCCTCCGCAGCAGCCGCTCCTTCCGCGCTGCGTCCAGCCGCCGGAAAAAGCGGACAGTCAGGACCAGGAGCACTGCGAGAACCAGCATGCTCGCAACGTGCACCGCGCCGAAATGCGGAAACCCGACACCTTCCGGCAGATCATATTCCTGTGCCCAGAACAAATCCCATCTCACAATGCTTTGATAAAGGCGTCGCGGATGCTCGCAAAGCTCTCATCCTGCATGCCGAAGTCTTTTTCTTTGTAGTTCCAGAGGGCGCGGCCGATGCCGTGTCTCTTGAAGACGTTGTGGATGTCGGTCAGCCAGCGGATCTTGTCCTCGTTGTTCGCGAGGTCAATGACGCCGTACTCGCCGCAGTAGAGCGGCGCGTTGTCCTCCTCCGCCTTTTTCAGCGCGGGAGCAAAAATATCCTCGAAGAAGCCCTCGCCGATCTCGCTGATGCCCTCGTTGTAGATGGCGCCGCCGAGATCCGAGTTGAGCTGCTTGCCGGCCTCTTTATATTCCTCGAGCGTGCGCGGATAACCGATGCGGAAATCCTTCGGCATCTGCTCGACCCAGTACGCGCCCTGGTGCGTGAAGATCATCGGCTCGTAGCAGTGGAAGTTGTAGACGACCTTCTCGTCCATCGGCAGGTCCAGGAGCGGTACGCTCAGGACGTTGTTGTAGCACACGCCGCCGATCACGAGCCAGCTGTCCGGCACAATCGTGCGCATCATGCGGATCCAACGGCCCGCGAGTTCATTCCACGCGTCCGCCACTTCCATCAGGACGACCTCGTTGAGCGGCTCGAACGCAACCTGCTCCGGATAGTCCTTAAACTCCTCCGCGATCTGCTCCCACAGAGTCAGGAACCGCTGCTGCAGTGCCGTGTCGTAGAAGAATTTCTTCCGGTCCATGTCGACTTTGAGCGGATCGAACGAGTAGCCGTAGCACTCATGCAGGTCGATCAGCATGTGCAGACCGTACTCCTCGCACCACGCGCGGCAGGCGCGCAGATAGCCAAAACCTGACTCGATCCGGTGTCCCTGCTCGTTCTCAAGGACGTTGTAGTCCACCGGCACGCGCACGTGGTCAAAACCCAGCGACGCGATCTGCTCGATGTCCTCCT